>JBEKCN010000157.1:0-6997 GCA_050014855.1 Streptosporangiaceae bacterium
GTGCGCGGATGACCCCGCCCTCCCGTACCCGCTCGGCCGCCGCGCCGAGCGCTGACGTCGATTGACCCGTTCGTCCAGGAGATCGAACGGCACTTCGACCGGCTGACTCAGCGGTCGTTCGGTCAGGGCAGCGGGGCCGGGATGCCAATGGACGGGATCCGCCGTCCGGGCGAGGTCGTGCTCCGGTTCGACCTGCCGGGTATCAACCCGGATTCCATTGAGGTCACGGTGGATCGTGGCGTGCTCTCGGTGAGCGCCACCCGCGATGAGAACTACAGCGAGGATGAGAACCTGTTCATCCGCGAGCGGGCCATGGGTACCTTCACCCGCCGTGTCTACCTGTCGGAGCACCTGGACACCGGCGGGATCGAGGCTGCCTACAACAACCGGGTCCTGGCGGTGCGTATCCCGGTGATGGAGCGGGCCCAGCCCCGCAAGATCGAGATCCAGCACGCGGATGCCCCGGCGAAGGTGCCCGCGGACACCCAGGCGAAGGTGACGGCGGGCGAGCCCGCAGCCAGCAGGTAATCCGCACCGAGCCGCCCGGGGCACGCCATACCGCGCCGGGCGATGGCTCAGCCTGGCCGGTGGGCGACCGCTCACCGGCCAGGTTTTATTGTTCGGGGGAAACGAGGGGAGGGAACGGGAATGCGGCTGCCGATGCTGGATGACGAGCACACGCCCTTCTATACCGTGGGCCAGATCGCGGCGATGCTGACGGTCCAGCAGGCGTTCCTGCGCCGCATCGACGACCAGCGGGTCGTGACCCCGCAGCGGTCACCGGGCGGCCAGCGCCGCTATAGCCGCCACGACATCGGCCGCGTTCAGCAGGTGGTAGTGATGGTGGGCGAGGGGATGACGTTGCCCCCGATCCGCCGCATCATCCAGCTGGAGCAGGAGCTGGCGCAGGTGACCCGGGAGCGGGACGAGCTCGCCCGGCGGCTGGCCGCGTTCCGGCAGTTCGACCGCTGACCGGCCGCCGGTGACGAAAAGGCCCGGGCCTGGCGGTAAGGCGTTACGCACGGAAACATGGCCGATACATTCCGGTGATGCTGTCCCACAATGCGTTATTTACAGGCCCGTCATCGGAGGAGACAATTGCGCCGAGTGCCTCTGTTATGGCGGGTGGTCACCATGGGCGGTAGCGGCAAACGCGCAGCGAGGGGTTCCGGGGGGTCGCCCCACCGGGCCAGCACAGCGCAGTTCCCGGCGCGCAGGCCTGGCTGGCCATCGAAGCCGACGGCCGTACGGTTACCGGCCGATCCTCCCGGGCTGCGGTCCGCATCGTGTTCCAGCAAGATTGCGCCCAGTGACGCTGCGCGCCGCCGCCTCCGGCGCGCCTGTTCCCAGGAAGAGGGCAATTCATGGTCTGCTACGTCCCTGGAACCAGTACGCTCGCCGTGCTCGGCTTCGCGGTCTACCTGGTCTGGCACCGGGCGATCATGCACTTCCTCAGCATGGTGGGCATAGCGATGGAAGTCACGCTGCTGCTCAGCACCGAAGTCGCCGTTGCCATCTTCCTCATCTGGACCGCGCGGATGATCCGGCGCCGCCGGGCTGCGGCCGGTGCCTGCACCACCTGCCGCTTCCGCTGCCAGGAGGCCATGGCGCCCCGCCCGAACTTCTTTGTCAACCGGGTCGACCGCCGGGTCGGCTCGCCGCCGCCCGTTCGCCGGGCCACCCTGACCTGCCACCCGGCCGCGCCGATCCTGCCCTTCACGCCCTTCCGGGCCGGCCGCCGTGCGCCGGCCCGGCATGCGGCCGTCCCGTCGGCGGTCCCCGCACCCGGCCGGCGCGGTGCCGCGCTTCCGGGCCCGCGCCTGGTCCCGGTCCTCAGCTGGCGCCCTCCGCTGCTCGGCTGGCGCCCCCGCCTGCTCGGCTGGCGCCCCCGGCTGCTCAGCTGGCGCCGCACCCCACTGCTGAACTGGCGCCGCACCCCACTGCTGAACTGGCAGGGCATTCCGCTGCACGGCTCCCGGCACGCGCTCACCCGCCCGGCCGTGGCCCCGCCCGCGCCCGCCGCCCCGGCCCGCCCCTGGCCGGCTGCCGCCGCGGCTGATCAGTGGTCCCTCACCCCGGGCGAAACGGTCGCCTTCGACGGCTACGTGCTCACTCCCGACGGGGTGGACGCGCCGCCGGACCCCGTGCGCGACCCGCATTCCTGACCGGCCCGGAATCAGCATGAACAGTCCGCCCGGCCGCGCCGTGACGGCTGGGGCGCCCAGCGCTCGCGGGCCGCCAGCGCCGTCCACGCCGCGAACTGAGCCACCTCCCGCCTTCAGGCGGGGATCAGCTGGCCTCGGCGGCCGGACGCGCCGCGGTGGCCCAGCGGATGGCCTGCACGACGGCCTGGCCCGCCGGGCGGATGACGGCGGCCTCGGCGACCGGCAGGCGCGGCAGCCGCAGCGGCCAGCGCGCCCAGGTCGGCAGCAGCGAGACCGCCGCGGCGGCCAGCAGCCCGTACGGCGGCCGGGCGATCACCGGCAGCGGGGGATTGAGCAGCAGAAACCGGGCCGCGGCGCGGGCCTCGGCGGTGCTGGCCAGTTCGGGCCGGTAGCCGGCGATCCGCTCGGTCAGCTCTTTCTCGGTGCGGGGCGGGTCCGGTACACCGAGCTCGGTTCCGATCTGGGCCATGTCCGCGACGTAGCCGTCGCGCCCGGCCTGGTCGAGGGGCTCCACCCCGAACTGGGTATGAGCCCGCAGGAAACTGTCGGCCTCGGCGATGTGCACCCAGGTCAGCAGCCGCGGGTCGGAAGCCGCGTACGGGCGCCCGTCCGGGGCGGTGCCGGTGACCCGCTGGTGGATCCCCCGGATCCGCTGGATGGTTTCCTGGGCGTCGGTGGCCCGGCCGAAGGTGGTGACAGCCAGGAAGTAGCTGGTCCGCTGCAGCCGCCCCCACGGATCGCCCTTGTAGCCGGAATGGCCCGCCACGGCCGCCATGGCCAGCGGATGCAGCGACTGCAGCAGCAGGGCGCTGATCCCCCCGATGAACATCGACGAGTCCCCGTGCACCCGCCGGATCGGGCGGTCCGCGGCGAACCAGCGCTCGCCGCCGGAAGCGAAGATCATCTCATGGTGCGCGGGCCCTTCCGGGCCGGCGACTCGTTCGAAGATCGACGCCCCGACCCGGCCCCGGATCCGGACCGCCGCATCTTGCCAGCTCGCAGTCCCATTATCCGCCGCGCCTGGCGCGAGCCCGCGGGGGTGCCTCCTCGCCCGTCCCCGGCGCCCGGCCCGCTCCCGGCCGTCGGCCTTCGCAGCCGGTCCCCCCGGGGCGGCCCGCCTGCCCCGAGCGCCCGGAACCGCGGTCACCCCCGTCCCGACGGGGTCCCGTGGTATGAAGAAGGCCATGGCAGAGATGCAGTTCGCGATCGGCGTCGAGGTCAGCTGCACGGACGGGGTAAGCGGCCGGGTGCGCTGGGTGGTGGTGGACCACAGCGCTGCGGCGTGGCGGATCACCCACCTCGTGGTCGAGCCGGCGCACCGGGTGGGGCTCGCCCGTTTCGTTCCCCTCGACCTGGTCAGCGGTGTGGACGGCACATCCGGCGACATCACCCTTGACTGCACTATCGACCAGTTCGAGCACCTGGACTCGGCCGAGAATACCGAGTTCGTGCCGGGCACCGGCGCCTACCCGGTCTACGGCCCGGCGCAGATCATCGCCCAGCCCTACTACACAGACGAGCCGTTTGTGCACGGTGACCTGCCGAGTCTGTCGCAGACGGTCACTACCGACGCGCCGCTTCCCGACGATGGCGACGTCGCCGTGCACGTCACCCACGCCCACGCCACGGACGGCGATATCGGGCAGCTGGCTGGCCTGGTCGTCGACCCGGCCAGCCAGCACGTCACCCATGTGCTGCTGATGGAAGGCCACATCTGGGCGCGCAAGGAGGTGGCCATCCCGGTCGCGGCGGTGAAGGAAGTCGCCGCCGACGGCATCCACCTGAACATCACCAAGCAGGAGGTCGGCGACCTGCCGCCGGTAGACATCAAGCACCGGGACAAGAACCGGGGCCGGTAGCCAGGATGCGGCCGCTCCGCTGCGCGGTGATCGGAGCCGGGGTGCTCGGCGCCGGCGTGGCCGCCCAGCTGGCTGAGGCGGGCGCTGCAGTGACCCTGCTGGAGCAGGACCAGCCCGGCCAGGCCGCGACCCGGTCGAGCTTCGCCTGGCTGAACGCCAATCGCAAGGCGCCCCGCACGTATCACGACCTCAACCACGCGGGGATGAGGGCCTGGGCCGAGCTCGCGGCCGGCGCCGGCCGGCCGGCCTGGTACCGGTCGTCCGGCAACCTTGAGTGGGCGGGCGATGCTCAGGCGCACGCGGAGCTCGCCGCCCGGGTGCGGCGGCTGACCGAGTGGGGCTATCCGGCCGGCTTCCTGGACGCCGCCTCGGCGCTGGAGCTGGAGCCGGCGCTCCGGTTGCCGGCGCCAGCGGCGGAGGTCGCGTGGTTCCCCCGCGAGGGCTACCTGCTCACCGAGCCCGCGGTCGGTTATCTCGTGGACCTGGCCGCCGGCTACGGGGCCCGGGTACTGACCGGCGAGCCGGGACGGGTGACTGGTTTCGGCCCGCTGACCGGCCAGTCCCCGGCGGGCGGGGGACGTGCGGTGCAGACGGCCGGCGGCGAGCTGATCGAGGCGGACGTGATCGTGTGCTGCGCGGGACGCTGGGTTCCGGGGCTGGCCCGGCGGGCGGGCGCGACAGCCCCGGTGCCGCTCGTGCCGTGGGAGCCGCCCGGCGCGGAAGCACCCGGGCTCGTGGTCCAGGCCGGCCCGGTGGCCGGTCTCACCCGGATGGTGCACGCCCCCCGCGTGTACCTGCGGCCCCATGGCGACAGCCTGATCCATCTGGAGGCCCCCGACGCCGCAGTTGACCTGCACACCCCGGACGCGGAGCTGCGCCGCTGGGCGGCGGAACTGCTGCACCGCGCCCGCCGGGTCATCCGCGGGCTGGACGGGGCCGAGGTCACCGGGTACCGGGTGTGCGTGCGGCCCATGCCCGCGGACGGCGAGTCCATCGTGGGCTGGCTCCCCGGCGCCGGCCGCGTGTACGCCGCGGTGACGCACAGCGGGGTGACCCTGGGCGCGCACCTGGCCCGCCTGGTCGCGGCGGAGGTGGCGGGCGGGGCCGAGCTGCCCGAGCTCGCCCCCTACCGGCCGGACCGTTTCGCGGCCGCCGGTACCGCATTTCGCGTGGAACACGACTGACTTAGCGTGGTACCAGCCCTGGAGGTGCGTTATGCCTGAGCCTGAAACCGGCCGTGCGGTCACCGAGCCGGGAGGAAAGCCCAGCCCCGCAGACGTCACGGTCGCCGAATTCCGTCAGGCAGGGGAGCGCGGCGACGCCGAGCGTGCCATCGCGTGCGCCGCTCGCCCGCCCGCATCGCCCACCCGCAGGGCCGGCCCGCAAAAGGCGCTTCGGCTGATATCGAGAACGTGAGACGGTACCCGGATGGAGGACTACCGCACCGTCAACCGGGCGAACTGGGACGAGCGCGTCCCGGCTCACCTGGACTCCCCGGATTATGCAACCGGCCGGTTCGCCGAAGATCCCGGCTTCCTCAGCCACGTCGTCCGGTTCGACGTGCCCCGGCTGGGCGACATCCGGGGGCTGCGCGGCGTGCACCTGCAGTGCCATATCGGCACCGATACGGTCTCGCTGGCGCGGCTGGGGGCCTCGATGACAGGGCTGGACTTTTCGGCGCCGGCCGTGGCAGGGGCCCAGCGCCTCGCGGAGCGGGCCGGGGCCGACGCGCGCTTCGTGCGGGCCGACGTGTATGCAGCCCCGGAAGTCCTCGGGAAGAGTGAGTTCGACCTCGTCTTCACTGGCATCGGGGCCCTGTGCTGGCTGCCGGACATCCGCCGCTGGGCCGAGGTGGTCTCCGCCCTGCTGCGGCCCGGTGGCCGGCTGTTCCTGCGCGAGGGCCACCCGATGCTCTGGTCCGTGGACGAGTTCCGCACCGACGGCACGTTGACCGTGGAGTACCCCTACTTCGAGCGCGAGGAGCCGGTCATCCTCGTGGAAGAGGGCACCTACGTCGCCACCGACGTGGTGTTTCAGCACAACGTCACGCACACGTGGAACCACGGCCTGGGCGAGATCATTACGGCCCTGATGGACGCGGGCGTGCGGCTCACCGCGCTGACCGAGCACGACAGCATTCCGTGGCAGGCCTTCCCGGGCCGGATGGAGCAGATCGGCGGCGGTGAGTGGCGGCTGGCCGACCGGCCCTGGCGCCTCCCGCACAGCTACACCCTGCAGGCCGTCAAGCAGGATTGACCGTCAGCTCTCCAGCGCGGCCCGGATCAGCTCGAGCAGTTCCCCGTCGCCGACGCCGGCTGAGCTGCCGGGCCTGAGCTGAATGGTCCCCTTGCTCGTCTTCAGCTCCGGATGGCGGGCGGCGAAACCGGCCTCGCGGCCCTGCGGCCAGCCGTAGATCGACAGGCCATGTTTCCACGCGGCGACGTAGAGACGGCGGCCGCCCACCGTGTAGGCGGGCATGCCGTAGGACAGCCCGACGGCCGCGTCCGGGTACGTCCCGAGGATCAGCCCGTGCAGCCGGTCGAACAGCGGCCGGTTCTGCGGGGCGATCCCGTCGATGTACGCCTGCGCGGCCCCGTTTACGGTGCTCATGGTCCGATTGTGCCGCGCAGCCTGGCCCGCGTTAAACCGGTGTCCCGTCCGGACCATGCGCGGGGACAAGGACTATCCGCCGCTTATCGAATGCGATGCGGCGATCGCGGCCCGCATTCCCGGGTGCCGCACCACCGGTGTTCTCGGCGGCGACCACCTGCTGCCGCTGCGGGTGCCCGACCTCGTCGCGGTGACGATTGAGCAATTCGCCGGGTGAGCTGGAGCTTGGCCGCTTTCCTTGGCCTCGCGGATTAGCCGGACCTCGCGGATGCGGTGAGCGGGATATGCCTGCGCCGACCGGCGCGCGTATCCATACCTGACAGAGCCCCGCGGCCTGGTTCAGATGCAGCCTGTGGCCCAAAA
>JBEKCN010000158.1:0-6974 GCA_050014855.1 Streptosporangiaceae bacterium
CCGACTACATCGGGCAGCACGTCACGAAGCCGGTCGTCGGCTACGTGGCCGGCTTCACGGCGCCGGAGGGCAAGACGATGGGGCACGCGGGCGCCATCATCTCCGGCTCGGCCGGCACCGCCCAGGCCAAGAAGGAGGCGCTGGAGAAGGCCGCCGTCCGCGTCGGCCGGACCCCGAGCGAGACGGCGGTCCTGGCCCGCGAAGCCATCCGCCGCGCCTGACCGGCCTGCTTCCCGCGGCCGGATGATTCTCACCTGACGGGCTGCTTCCCCTGGTCCGGGCCTGCTTTTCCCGGCCCGGACCACCGCCCTTGCGGCCCGGCCCGTCCGCGGCGGTCCGGGCCTGAGCCCTTTCCGCCTGGTTCTGGCTCCGGCCCGGCCCCGGCGCGCCTCCCGGCGCTCACCGTCCGGCGTTGCCAGGATGGGGCCGTGAGTGCTTCCGCGCAGGCCCCGGGCCAGGCCCGCCTGCCGGGCCCGCCAGGCGCCGCGGGCCCGGCCGCGCCCGGCGAGCACGGTGCTGGTACGGGCGGGAGTAGCGCCCCGGCCGGGGCCTATCACCGGCCGCTGGCGGTGACCGGGGCCATTGCCGCGTGCGCCGTGGCCGGCACCGGGGTCGCGATGCTCACCACGCTGACCGCGATCGGCTGGATCACCGCCCCGCACGCCGGCCTCGGCAACGGCCTGCCCGGGGTACTGCGGACCGCGATCACGCTGTGGCTCGCCGCCCACCACGTCGCCTTCACCCTGCACGGCGGCGGGCGCATCGGCATGCTCCCGCTCGGGCTGCTCCTGCTGCCCGGTGCGCTGCTGTGGCGGGCCGGCCGCTGGGTCGTGCGGACGGGCGCGGTGGCCCAGCTGCGGCATGTCGGCTACGCGGCGCTGGCTCTCGCGCTGCCCTACGCGGCGCTGTCCGCCGCTCTGGCCCTCGCCGCGCGCAGCTCGCTGGCGGCCCCGTCGCTGATTCAGGCGGTGATCGGGCCGTTTCTGACCGCGCTGGTCGCGGGCGGCCTGGGTGGTGCGCACGCGCTCGCCCCGTGGCGCCGCCTGGCCGGACTGCTCCCGGTCCGGTCCCGCTCGGTGACCATGGGCTCGCTCATGACGCTCGGCCTGCTCACCGCGGCCGGGGCGGCGCTGGCCGGCGGTTCCCTGGCGCTGCACCTCGGCCAGGTCCGTACGCTCACCGACAGCCTTTCGCCCGGCCCGGCCGGGGCGGTCCTGCTGCTCCTGACCGAGCTGGCCTATCTGCCCAACGCGGTCGTCTGGGCGATCGCCTTCTCGCTCGGCCCGGGCTTCGCCTTCGGCGCGGGCACGTTCGTCGCGCCGACCGGGTCGGTGCTCGGGGCACTGCCCGCCTTCCCCATGCTCGCCGCGCTGCCCTCCGGGGGCGGCATCCCGGCCTGGCTGTCGGTGACCGCGCTGGCGGTCCCGTACGCGGCGGCGGCGGCCGGCGGCATCCTCACCGTGCGCATCCTGCCAACCCCGGTGCTCGAGGCGGCGCCGCTGTGGGGATTTGTCTCCGGCGCCGCGTCCGGCTGCGTGGTGGGCCTGCTCGCGGCGTTCGCCGGCGGCCCGCTCGGCGATGGCCGGCTCGGCGCGGTCGGCCCCTCAGGCTGGCAGGTCACCCTGATCGCGATCCTGGAGATGGGGGTCACGGCCGCCGTCGCCGCCGGGGCAGCCAACTGGCTCATGCTGCGGCACACCTCCGCCGGCTTGCGCTTCCTGCGGCCCGGCCCGGGATCCCCGTCGCCGATCGCGCCCGCCGCGGAGGACGACGCCGACGAATACCACGGGCCGGCGGTGGTCGACGAGACCGACGATGCGGGCGGCCACCGCATCTACCTGGACCCCTGGGCCCAGGACCGCGGCGAGTCCTGACCGGTGCGACGCCGGCTGGCGGGCGGACGTTCAGCCGCTCTGCAGGGACCTGATGTCGGTGCTGATGGTCTGACTGAACTGGTGCTGGCAAGCCTGCTGCGCCGTCACCGTGTTGGCACCGCTGAGGCAGTTGGAGTAGGCCGACAGCTCGCTCCAGAACATGGCGAAGACGATGAGCGTGACCGCGCTGAACGAGAGGCCCAGGATGCCCAGGATGGTGCCTGGCACGGCGCCGCGCGGCCGGGCCGTCCCGGCGCGCCGGGCCCGGGACGTCGCGGTGCGGCCCAGCCAGGCCGCGAGCGCCCCGATCAGCAGCGTCGCGACCACGACGTAGACCGAGCGGCGCAGGCCCCCGGCGAGCGCCACCCCGACCAGGCTCAGGCCACCCAGCCCCAGCGCCGTCCAGGCCCGCTGCTGCAGCACTGGATCGGGCGGTGTCGGCGGCCGACCGCCTGGGGCCGGCCGCGGCAGCCGGGTCGGGGGGCGGTGTGTCGGCGTAGGCATAGGCCTTCATTCTGCCGTGTCTGGCGGCCTGCTGCGCCGTGCCGCGGCCCATGGCGACGCGGCGCCGCGCACCCGCCGCGGCCCGGGCCGGCCAGAGCCCTCCGGGGCGCGGCTAAGGTAACCGCATGCGGGCACGGCTGGTCGTCCTGGTCTCTGGCACGGGGACCAATCTTCAAGCTCTGATCGACGCGTGCGCGGATGATGCGTACGGCGCGGACGTGGTCGCCGTCGGGGCCGACCGGGACGGGATCGCGGCCCTGGCCCGCGCGGCCCGGGCCGGCATTCCCACGTTCGTGCACCGGGTCAAGGACTACTCCTCCCGCGCGGACTGGGACATGATGCTCGCCGAGTCGTGCGCGGCGTATCAGGCCGACCTGGTCATCCTGGCCGGGTTTATGAAGCTGGTGGGGCCGCGCTTCCTGGGCCGCTTCGGCGGCCGGTGCCTGAATACCCACCCCGCGCTGCTACCGTCGTTTCCCGGTATGCACGGTGTACGGGACGCCCTCGACTACGGGGTGAAGGTGACGGGGTGCACCGTCCTCATCGTGGACCCGGGCATCGACGCGGGGCCCGTCGTCGCGCAGCGCCCTGTCCCGGTGCAGGACGATGACGACGAGGCCTCCTTGCACGAGCGGATCAAGGTGACGGAGCGGGCGCTGCTCGTGGCGACCGTGGGCCGGATGGTCCGCGAGGGCTGGTCCGTCCGCGGCAGGAAGGTGAGGATCGGCAGTTGAGCACCATTCAGATCAGGCGGGCGCTGGTCAGCGTCTACGACAAGACCGGCCTGGAGGACCTGGCCCGGGGGCTGCACGAGGCCGGTATCGAGATCATCTCCACCGGCAGCACGGCAGCGGTCATCGCCGGGGCCGGGGTCCCGGTGCGGAAGGTGGAGGAGCTCACCGGCTTCCCGGAGTGCCTGGACGGGCGGGTCAAGACGCTGCATCCCCGGGTGCACGCCGGCCTGCTCGCTGACACCCGCCGGCCGGAGCACCGGGCCCAGCTGGACGACCTGGGTGTCGCGCCGTTCGAGCTGCTCGTGTCCAACCTGTACCCGTTCGAGGCCACGGTGGCCAGCGGGGCACCGCCCGAGCAGTGCGTCGAGGAGATCGACATCGGCGGCCCCGCCATGGTCCGCGCCGCGGCCAAGAACCACGCCAGCGTGGCCGTCGTCACCGATCCGTCCCAGTACGGTGACGTGCTGTCCGCGGTAGGGAGCGGCGGCTTCACGTTCGAGCAGCGCCAGCGGCTGGCCGCCCGCGCGTTCGCGCTCACGGCCCGCTACGACGTGGCCGTCGCGTCCTGGTTCGCCTCCGCCTACGCGCCCGACGAGACCGCCCGCGAGGCCGGCTGGCCGGATGTGGCCGGCACCTTCTGGTCCCGGTCCGACGTGCTGCGGTACGGCGAGAACCCGCACCAGCGGGCCGCCCTGTACGTCCGGGCCGGTGCGGCTGGCCAGGATCTGGCCGAACAGGACCCGGCGGGAGCGACCCCCACCGGGGACGGCGGCATCGCTGCCGCCCGCCAGCTGCACGGCAAGGCCATGTCGTACAACAACTACGTGGACGCCGACGCCGCCCGCCGGGCCGCTTACGACTTTGCCGAGCCTTGCGTGGCGATCATCAAGCACTCGAACCCCTGCGGCATCGCCATCGGCGCCGACCTGGCCGACGCCCACCGCAAGGCCCACGCCTGTGATCCGGTGTCCGCCTTCGGCGGGGTGATCGCGACCAACAGCCTGGTCACCCCGGAGATGGCCCGGCAGGTCGCCGAGATCTTCACCGAGGTGGTCATCGCGCCCGCCTTCGACGACGAAGCGCTGGACATCCTGGCCCGGGCCAAGAACGTCCGCCTGCTGACCTGCCCGCCGCCGTACCGCGGCCCTGGCATCGAATGGCGGCCGATCAGCGGGGGCCTGCTCATGCAGTCCGCCGACCGGGTGGACGCGCCGGGCGACAACCCCGCCCATTGGGAGCTGAAGGCCGGCGTCGCGCTGGACGAATTGACGCTCGGCGACCTGGCGTTCGCCTGGCGGGCGTGCCGTTCGGTGAAGTCGAACGCGATCCTGCTCGCCTCCGGCGGCGCGTCCGTGGGCATCGGCATGGGCCAGGTCAACCGGGTCGACTCGTGCCGTCTCGCCGTGGCCCGCGCCGGGGACCGCGCCACCGGATCGGTATGCGCCAGCGACGCCTACTTCCCGTTCCCGGACAACATCGAGGTGCTGGCCGAAGCCGGCATCGCGGCCATCGCCGAGCCGGGCGGTTCCATCCGTGACCACCTGGCCGTCGAGGCCTGCGAGCAGGCGGGCATCACCCTCTATTTCACCGGGGTCCGCCATTTCTATCACTGACTTTCGCCGCACCCGCCCCGGTCCCGGGCGCCCGCACCGCCGCGCCCTCCGCACCGCGCAAGTTACCGTTCACGACCCGGAAGGCTGATTCACGATGACGGCGCAGATTCTGGACGGCAAGGCCGCCGCGGCCGAGATCCGCAGCGCGCTAAAGGAACGGGTCGCGGTCCTGGCCGAGCGCGGCATCGTCCCCGGGCTCGGCACCGTCCTGGTCGGGGACGACCCCGGCAGTCGCGCCTACGTGAACGGCAAGCACCGGGATTGCGCCGAGGTCGGCATCGCCAGCATCCGGCGCGACCTGCCCGCTGACGCGACCCAGGAGCAGGTGGAGGCGGTCGTCGACGAGCTGAACGCCAATCCGGCCTGCACCGGCTACATCGTCCAGCTGCCCTTGCCCGCCGGCCTGGACGCCCGCCGGGTACTGCGCCGGATGGACCCGGCCAAGGACGCAGACGGCCTGCACCCGTTCAATCTCGGCAACCTGGTCCTTGGCGAGCGGGGGCCGCTGCCGTGTACCCCGCGCGGGATCGTCGAGCTGCTGGGCATCTACGGGGTCGAGATCGCGGGCGCGGACGTCACGGTGATTGGCCGCGGGATCACCGTCGGCCGGACGCTCGGCCTGCTGCTGACCCGGCGCAGCGAGAACGCGACGGTGACGCTGTGCCACACGGGCACCAAGGATCTGGCCGCGCATACCCGTGCGGCCGACATCGTGGTCGTGGCCGCGGGCGTTCCGGGCCTGCTGACCCCGGACATGGTCAAGCCAGGCGCGGCCGTGCTCGACGTGGGGATCACCCGGACCGACGCGGGCCTGGTCGGGGACGTGGCCCCGCCCGTGGTGGAGGTCGCGGGCTGGCTGGCCCCGATGCCTGGCGGCGTGGGGCCGATGACCCGGGCCATGCTGCTGGCCAATGTCGTGGAAGCCGCGGAGCGGTCCGCGTGACATTCTGCGCTGTGGTGGACTGCTCTGGGGCGGACGTTCCGGTCCGCGCCCCAGCCCTATCCGGCTCCGGCCCGCCCCACTCGGGCCCCGGTCGCCGGGCCGGGCCGGTTCCGGGCAAGTTACCCAGCGGTAATACGATGTGATGAAGCAGGCAGAGCCCCCCGTGGCGCTTTCTCTGCGGTTTTTGGCAGGCTGTAGGTAGATGAACCCAACGCAGGGAGGTAGGCGTCGCCGATGAACATCGTCGTGTGCGTCAAGCAGGTGCCCGATACGTGGGCCGAACGCAAGCTGAAGCCCGGTGACGCCACGCTGGACCGTGAGTCGGTGGATGGCCTGATCAACGAGCTGGATGAGTACGCCATCGAGGAGGCCTTGCAGATCAAGGAGGCCCACGGCGGTGAGGTCACCGTGCTGACCATGGGCCCGGAGAAGGCCACCGAGTCGATCCGCAAGGCGCTGTCGATGGGGGCCGACAAGGCGGTGCACCTGCTGGACGACGCGCTGGCCGGGTCGGATGTCCTGCAGACCTCCTACGCGCTGGCCCAGGCGCTGGGCAGCATCGGGTTCGACCTGGTGGTGCTGGGCGCGGAGTCCACCGACGCCCGGATGGGCGCGATGGCGGCGATGCTGGCCGAGCGGCTGGGTGTCCCACAGCTGTCGCTGGCCTCGAAGGTGGAGATCGACGGGAGCTCGATCACCATTTACCGCCAGTCCGAGGATGGGTACTGGAAGGTGGCGGCCGACCTGCCGGCGGTGGTCAGCGTGGTGGAGAAGATCAACGAGCCGCGGTATCCGTCGTTCAAGGGCATCATGGCCGCGAAGAAGAAGCCGATGCAGGTGCTGAGCCTGGCGGATGCGGGCATCGATCCGTCCCTGGTGGGCCTGGCCAACGCCGCGACCGAGGTCGTCGACTTCGCCGAGCGGCCGCCGCGCCAGAGCGGCACCATCGTCAAGGACGAAGGAGACGGCGGCAGCAAGGCCGCCGAGTTCCTCGTCACGGGCAAGTTCATCTGAGGGGCGGGCGACATGGCGGAAGTTCTGGTCCTCGCCGAGCACAGTGGCGGGGATGTCAAGAAGGTCACGCTGGAGCTGCTGACGCTGGCGCGCCAGTTCGGCGAGCCCGCGGCGGTCTGGGCGGGCGAGGGAGCCGCCGACGGCCAGCCTCGGCTGGCTGAGTACGGCGCGGCGAAGGTGTACGTCGCCGACGGGGCCGACTTCACCGACTATGTGACCGCCCCGGAAGCGGAGCTGCTGGCCTCGCTGGTGACAGAGACGTCACCCGCGGCGGTGCTGCTGGCCTCCACCG
>JBEKCN010000159.1:0-6954 GCA_050014855.1 Streptosporangiaceae bacterium
GCCCAGCGTGCGGGCGGCACCGCCCGGGCCGGGCCGACCGCCGGCGGATGGCTGGTCGAGCTCGAGGTGCCCGGATGACCGGCGCACCCGGCCCGGGCCCGATCCGGGTCCTGATCGCCGACGACCAGCGGGTCGTCCGCGACGGGCTGAGCATGCTGGTGGGGCTCATCGACGGCGTGGAGGTCGTGGGCACGGCCGGCGACGGAGCCGAAGCGGTGCGCCTCGCTGAGGATCACCGCCCCGATGTGGTCCTGATGGACCTGCGCATGCCGGGCACCGACGGCATCGCCGCCACAGCGGACCTGCGCCAGCGGCTGCCGGCCACCCGGGTCCTGGTACTGACCACCTACGCGGATGAGGACGCGATCGTGCCCGCGTTGCAGGCGGGAGCCCTGGGTTACCTGACCAAGGACGCCAGCGCCGAGCAGATCGAGGCCGCGATCCATGCGGTCCACGCTGGGCAGACCCATCTCGACCCCGCCGTGCAGGAACGCCTGGTGACCGCGGTTCTCAGCCGCGCCCCGGCCGCCGGGCCGGCCGTTCCCGGCCCGGGGCAAAAGCCGCCGGGCGGGCTCACCGCCCGCGAGGCCGAGGTGCTCACCCTGCTCGCCGCGGGGCTGAGCAACGCCGAGATCGGCAAGCGCCTCTACCTCAGCAACGCCACGGTAAAGACCCACATCAACCGGATCTTCGCCAAGACCGGCGCCCGCGACCGGGCCCAGGCCGTCAGGTACGCCTACCAGCACGGCCTGACGACTCCGGTTCAGTGACACGGCGCCGTCTGCGGCTGGCGAACGTATCTAATTACGACGTTCACCGGGCGTCGCGGCGGCCGATCCGGCTCCGCCGGTAATCATGTCGTTAATCGTTATCTGGAGCTGCTTCTTCACGCGGTGCCCTGACCTGGGCGGACTCGTCGGCGACGACGTCTTCGACGAGTCCGCGTGACGCCTGATGGCCGTGGTCAGCACGGGCCGATTGTTATCGGAGGGCAGCTTTCCCTTGATCGTTGGGACGCTGGCCCGGGATCGGGGCGGATGCCGGCGGTGCGGAGCTGTCCGAGGGCTCGGGCGAGCTGGTGGCGCAACTGCTGGTTGTCCTGGGCCAGTTCCCGGTTGCGGGCGGTGGTGGCTTGCAGTCTGCGTAGCAGGGAGGCGTCGCTGCTGCGGTGGCGTGCCGGCACCGATGTGCCGGGTGCCCGGCGGCCGAGGTCGCGTAGTCGCTGGATCTCGGCGCGGATGTCGGGCTGGGTGTAGAGCCAGGACCGGGACACCCCGGCTGCCCGGGCCACAGACTCGAAGGTCACGGCGGTGCCCGCGGCGTCGAGTTCGCAGATCGCCCGGATGGCCTTGCTGCGGGTCAGCTCGTGCCGGTGGCTAGCTTGCCAAGCCTCCAGACGTCCCGGCCGTACTCCTGCTCCCAAGGGCTGTCCGGGCAACGAGCCTGTCCCTGGCGGCGGGTTCGCGGCGGTTCGAAGTACGGCTTCGCGCTGGTGATCGGGGCTGGCGAGGTCATAGCCGCACCTCCCGACCGGTGAACCAGCCCGCCTGTTCCAGCGCCTTGCGGGCATCCTCGACGGTCAGGTGCCCATACACGCTGGAGGTAGCGGTCAGGTCCGCGTGGCCAAGCAGCTTGGAGACGACCTCGATGGGCACCCCGTCACGCAGCATCCGGGTCGCCGCGGTGTGCCAGCACCAGTGCGGGTCAAAGCCGATGCCCGTCCGCCGACGCAGCCGGCGCACCAGGTCGTAGACGGCCGGGTAGGCCAGCGGGTAGCCGTGCGGCTGGCCCCACAGGTTGACGAACACGTATTGTCCTGAACCCGGCGTTATCCAGACTTCATGCCCGGAAACTGCGTCTGACAGGGCAGTCTTTGCTGGCGAAGTCAGGATAATATCCTGACTGTATCGAATAGTGACTATTCAGATTCAATAAGTCATCATCGCCTTGTCTGCTTCGACACGAGGGCGAGGATGACGGGGAAAGCGCAGGACTGGGGCATCCTGGCCCCGCATGCCGACGGGTTCGCCGTATGGCTCGCGGGCCGGGGATATGCGTCATCGACGGTGGAGAAGCAGCTCAGGCTGATGGGCCGGCTGGGCCAGTGGCTCGCGGATGAGCGCATTCCGCTGGATGCCCTGGATGAGGATGCTGCCCGGCGTTTCGCCTGTTCCGTCCGGTCTGCGGTGCGGACGCAGCTGAGCGTGCGCGGGGTGATGCCTGTCCTGGAGTATCTGCGGAGCACCAGGGCGGTCCCGCCGGAACCGCCGACGTGCAGCGGCTCGCCTCGCCAGTGCCTGATGCTGGCGTATGAACGCTACCTGTCGGGCGAACGGAGCCTGGGCCAGTCCACGATCGCCAAGTACTCGCACATCGCCGGGGCGTTCCTGGACATGCTGCCGGATCCGGCTGGCGACGCGCTGGCCGGGCTGTCGGCCGGGCAGGTGCACGGGTTCGTGCTCAGCAGGGGAACCGGGGCCAAGAGCATCGCCGGCGGGCTGCGGTCGTTCCTGCGCTACCTCTTCCTCAGCGGTGGCACGCCCCGTGAGCTTGCCGGGGCGGTGCCGCCGGCCGCGGCCTGGAAGCTGGCCGGCCTTCCGGCCAGGATGGATGCCAGCGCGGTATCCGCGGTCATGCGATCGTGCGACCGGGCCACGGTCACCGGCCGCCGCGACTACGCGATCCTGCTGCTCCTGGCCCGGCTGGGGCTGCGGGCTCACGAGGCCGCCGGCCTGGAGCTGGACGACATCCGCTGGCGGCAGGGGACGATCGTGGTGCGCCGCAAGGGCGGCCGCACCGAGGAGCTCCCGCTCCCGGCCGACGCCGGGCAGGCCATCGCGGACTACCTGACCGTCCGCCCCGCCGTCAGGGACACCCGGGCGGTGTTCATCTCCGCGTGCGCACCCTGGCGGCCGGTGACCAGGAGCGCGGTGACCCTGCTGGTCAAGAGCCGCTGCCGGGCGGCGGGAACCCCGGGCCGGGCGCACCTGCTGCGTCACACGCTGGCCAGCGACCTGCTAGCGGCCGGTGCCTCGCTGCCGGAGATCGGGCTGGTGCTCGGGCACCGCAGCCCGTTCGTGACCTCGATATACGCCAAGGCCGACCGGGCCGCCCTGGCCCAGCTCGTGCGCTCGTGGCCGGCTACCGGGACGGCGGGTGCCTGATGGGCACGATGACCGAGGCCGCGCAGCAGTACCTGCGGCTGCGCCGCTCCCTGGGATACGCCCTGGAAGAGCCCGGCAGGCTCGTCCTGGCCTTCGCCGGCCATCTCGACGGCCTGGGCATCACGCACGTGACGGCCGACGCGGCAGCGGCATGGGCGACAGCCTCGCACGACGCCGCACCGTACTGGCACTGGCTGCGGATGTCCGCCGTCCGCGGCTTCGCCGTCTACCTGCACTCCCTCGATCCCCGGCACCAGGTCCCGCCGTCGGACATGCTGCCGCGCCAGTACACGCGCCCGGCGCCTTACCTGTTCAGCGACGACGAGATCGCCGCGCTGATCCGGGCCGCCGGCCGGATGCGCCACGGATCCGCCGTCACGGCGACCTACCAGACCCTGATCGGGCTGCTCGCCGTGACCGGGATGCGGCCCGGCGAAGCCTGCCGCCTGGACCGGGAGCACTTCAGCCCCCGCGACCGCACCCTCACGATCGTCCGCAGCAAGTACGGCAAGTCCCGCCAGCTGCTCCTGGACCCGACCACGGTGACGGCCCTGGAGGAATACGGCCGCCACCGCGACCGGCTGCACCCGCACCCGGCCGAGCCCAGCCTGCTGGTCTCGATGCAGGGCACCCGGATGGACATCATCCCCACCGAGCGCTGCTTCGTCCGCCTGGCCCGCGCCGCCGGGATCCGGCCGCTCTCGGAGCGGACCCGCCCGCGCATGAAGGACCTCAGGCACACCTTCGCGGTCAGCACGCTGATCAGCTGGTACCGGTCCGGTGCAGACGTCGAGGCCCGGCTGCCGGCCCTGTCCACCTGGCTCGGTCACGTCGACCCGCAGGCCACGTACTGGTACCTGCAAGCCAGCCCGGAACTTCTCGCCCTCGCCGCCCGGCGGGCCGGAGATAGCCTTCACGACCGGGAGGAACCGCCGTGAGCGATCTCGCTCCCATCCTGCAGGGCTTCTTCACCGACCGGATGATCACCCAGAAGCACGCCAGCGAGCACACGATCCGCTCCTACCGGGACACCTGGCGGCTGCTGCTGGCCTTCGCGCAGGACGCCACCGGAACCCCGCCGTGGAAACTGGACATCGGGCAGCTCGACGCCGGCCTGGTCACCTCGTTCCTGCGCTGGCTGGAGACCAGCCGCAACTGCAGCCCGAGCACCCGAAACGCCCGCCTGTCCGCGATCCGCTCCCTGTTCCGCTACGCGTCCCTGCGGGCACCGGACAATGCCGCCGTCATCCAGCGCGTCCTGGCCATCGAGGCCAGCCGGACGGACACGACGATCGTCAACTGGCTCACCGACGCCGAAAGCGGCGCCCTGCTCGCCGTCCCCGACCAGGAGACCTGGACCGGGTGTCGCGACTACGCCCTCCTGCTCACCGCGATCCGCACCGGGCTGCGCGTGTCCGAACTCACCAGGCTCACCCGCGCAGACATCCGTCTGGGCACCGGAAAGCACGTCCGCTGCACCGGCAAAGGCCGCAAGGAACGGTGCACCCCGCTCGACGCGCAGGCCGTCGCGGCGCTCCGTGCCTGGCTCGACAGGCAGCCTGGCCGCGACGGCGACCCGCTGTTCGTCACCCGCCGCGGCACCGCGATGTCCCGCGACGCGGTCCACGCCCGCATCACCAGATACCAGCAGGCCGCCGCGGAATCCTGCCCTTCGCTGGCCGGGAAGAACCTCACCCCGCACACGCTCCGGCATTCCACGGCCATGCACCTTCGCCACTCCGGCGTCGACAGCGCCGTCATCGCCTTGTGGATGGGCCATCAGGACATCCGGTCCACGCAGGTCTACATCCACGCCGACCTCAAGCTCAAGGAGAAGGCGCTGGACCGCGTCACCCCGCCGGACGTTCCGCCCGGGCGCTTCCAGCCGCCGGACAAGCTCCTCGCCTTCCTCGAAAGCCTGTGACCTGACACCAGCAATTATCTGGTGCCCTGGAGGACCGTCGCACTGATGACCGGCGACGGAGCGACCTTCCTCTGGATAACGCCGGGTTCAGGACAATACGTGTTATCCGGACTTCGAGATAACACGTAGTCGCAGTCCAGATCCCCGTACTCGCCGTGCAGGTAGTCGGCATACAGCCGGACCAGCTCGGCGCTGACCGGGATGGAGCGCGGTTCACGCGACTTGCTGCGCGCGCCGTTGTCGTTGTCCCGGAGCACCACGCTCACCACGCGCTCGGCGGCGGCTAGGTCCTCATGCCGCAGGCCCAGCGCCTCGCCGATCCGCATCCCCGTCTCATAAAGCAGCGCGAACAAGAACCGGTCCCGCAGCCGGTCGCAGGCGTCCAGGATCGCCTGCATCTCGGCATGGGTGAGCACGCGCGGCAGCTTGCGCGGCGCCTTCAGCGCGACCGTGCTCCGGGGCTTCGGCTCGCCCTTGGTGATGTGGTGCAGGAACGGTTTCCACGCCGTGCCCCGCCGCCCAGCGGGCTGCCAGGTGACCAGCAGCTCGCCGAGATCGACGCCGCTGCGGGCCGCGTGCTGGTAGAACGCGCTCAACGCCGACAGCTTGCGGTTGACCGTGGACTCGCCGCAGTAGTGCTCCACCGATGGCAGCACCGCCACCGAGCCGTCCCGCGCGGCCGGAGGCCGCCGCAGCCAGGCGACCAACCCGGCGACGTCCTCCAGCCGCACTTCGCGCCAGTCCAGCCCCCGCCGGGTCAGGAAAACGAACCAGTCTTTCAGGTCATGCGCGTACGCCTTGACCGTGTTCGGGGACCGCTCGATGTCGGTCAGGTACGCCAGATACCGCTCGATCGGCTGCACCAGACCGTCGTCACCAAGCACTGTCCACGACTCGCGCCGCGCGGCAGGCGGCTGCACCCGCTGAACGAGCATCGCTCCTCCGAAATGATCTACGTGATGGACGGCAGCAGATAACCACGTCCACCAGGCAGATCCAGGGAGCTCATCCCCTCGTGCCCGACATGGAAGACAACACGCCACGCGCTCTAGATAACGAACGATTCTCGACATGATCACTAGCGGCGGCCCGGCCCGGCCCGGGCGGGCACCGCCCGGTGATTGTCGTAAAAGGCGTTGCAAAGCCGGCGTGCCCGGCAACCGGGCCAGCACCGTTTCTCCCGCAGTCCCCGGGGTTGTGACCGCCCCCGCCGATAGTCCCGAAGCTCTCGGCTGCGTCGCCGCCGGTGACGCGTTCCTTACCGGCGCCCCTTGGCCGCGATGGCCCGGTCCACTGTCTCGTGGATGCCGAAGACCTTCGCCAGCCCGGTGGTCCGGAAGAGCTTCAGTATCCGCTCCTGCGTGCAGACCAGATCCAGCGAGCCGTCGTGTGCCCGCACCCGCTTCAGGCCTCCTAACAGCACCCCGAGGCCGGTGGAGTCGAGGAACTCAACCCTGTCCAGGTTGACGATGAGCTGGTAGTTGTCCTTGCTGACCAGATCGATGAGCAGCGCACGGAGCCGCACTGCCGTGGAGATATCGATCTTGCCTCCGACGTCGATGACCTCGATGCCGTCCTTGTTGTAGTGACCCAGCTTCAGATTCACCAATCCTCCAGCGCCATGCATGGCGTCATCGCAACGTCCATCCCGGCGAATGGGCCGGTGTAGCCAGGGCCAGGGCGTGATCCTCTGCCGCATTCAGCCACGTTCCGTTATCATTTCTATACGAAATCATGCCTCTCGGGCATTCCCCAGCGGATGACACGCTGAAAACCCGGGCCTCGAGGAACCATGGAACGCTCAGTGGCGATAGCGGGCCTCCTGCCATGACCTCGCCCGCCAGGTCCACCTCGCCGCCGGGCGCC
>JBEKCN010000160.1:0-6938 GCA_050014855.1 Streptosporangiaceae bacterium
CGACATCCGCTGCACCGTATCCATCGGCGGGTTCGTGCCCAAACCGCATACGCCGTTCCAGTGGGCCGCCCAGTGCGACCATGAGGTCGTGGACGCGCGGCTGCGCAAGCTCGGGGCTGCGCTGCGCTCCGATCCCGGCTACGGCCGCGCGATCGGCTACCGCTACCACGACGGGCAGCCGTCGGTGGTCGAGGGCCTGCTGTCCCGGGGCGACCGCCGGGTCGGCCGGGTCATCCTCGCCGCGTGGCAGGACGGCGCGCGCTTCGACGGCTGGAGCGAGTACTTCTCGTTCGACCGCTGGGCGGCGTGCGCGGACAAGGCGCTGGACGGCGAGCCGGTCGACCTGGCCTGGTACACCACCCGCGAGCGGGACCGTGACGAGGTACTGCCCTGGGACCACCTTGACGCCGGGCTCGACCACGACTGGCTGTGGCAGGACTGGCAGGACGCGCTCAGCGGCGCGGCCGAGGTCGAGGACTGCCGGTGGACCCCCTGTTATGACTGCGGGGTCTGCCCCTCGATGGGAACCGAGATCCAGACGGGCCCGACCGGTGAGCGCCTGCCGGCCGGCACCCGGCTGCTTCCGGTGCTGAACGTGAGCTGACATGGCCACGACCCGCACCCCGCCTGCGCCGAAGGGGCCGCCGCCGGCCCCCGCGGTGCAGCATCTGCTCGTCACCTACGCCAAGCGGGGCCGGATGCGGTTCGCCAGCCACCGCGACGTGGGCCGTGCCTTCGAGCGGGCGGTGCGCCAGGCCGGCGTGCCGATCGCCCGGTCGGCGGGGTTCAGCCCGCACCCGAAGATCTCGTATGCGAGCGGGACCCAGACCGGTGTGGCGAGCGAGGCTGAGTACCTCACGCTGGCGCTGACTGTGGCCCAGGACCCGGCGCGGCTGGGGTCGGCACTGGACAGGGGCCTTCCGGACGGGATAGACGTTATCCAAGTCAGGGAGGATTCTGGCGGCGCGCTCAACGGCCGCCTGACGGCGTCGGAGTGGCTGATGGAGCTGCCGGGAATTTCGCCGGACGCCGCTAACGCGGCGGTCCGGCAGTTCCTGGCCGCCGCCGACGCCCCGGTGGAGAGGCTGACCAGCAAGGGTGTCCGCCGCCTGGACGCCCGTGGCGTCGTGCTGACAATGGCCGTCAGCCCGCGCGCCTGCGCCGGGCACTCAGGCGAATGTGCGATAATCCGAATGGTTGTTCGGCATTCGGAGCCTGCTGTGCGGCCCGAGGATGTGCTGGCCGCGCTGCGCCAGATCGCCGGCCTGGTGCCCGCCTCGGAGCCGGCCGTGACAAGGGTGGCTCAGGGCGTGGTCGGAGACGGCGAACTGGCCGGACCAGTGGGACAGTCAGTCGGACAGGCTGCTCTGTCGCCCACTGCAGTACACAAGGACGTGCCATGAGGGCGCTCGTGCGCCCCATGGGCTGTGGACCCGTGCTGCCCGGCAGCACGCTGGTCCGCTTTTCCGCGAGGCGGCCCGGCCGCTCTGCGGCTGCGCGGAATGCGGGGCTTTTCCCGCGTCCCCGCGCAGAACTGAGACAGGTAACGAACCTGGGTGCCGTAGCCGCCATCCTGGCCGGCTCCGCCCAGGGAAGAGGAAACGATGTGCTCCCGCGCGGCGCGCAGGACCCCTGGCGGGTCCGCGCGCCCGGGAGCTTGACGGGAGACTGCCCGGATGCTCGAGAACGAGCCGAACGACAGAGAAGTTAGTGATGGGTCAGGTGGATCAGACCATGGCGCAGTAAGCGCCGGGACCGGCCGGGGCGGGGCATCGAGCCGCCCGGCCGGACCGCCTGATCCAGTTGGTCCAGCGGCACCGCCTGCGTCGTCGGAACCCCCGGCGTCGTCGGCAGCGCCGGTGGAGCACGCGGCGCCGCCTGCGGTTTCCTTCCAGCCGCCGCAGGTCCTGTTCCAGCCCCCGCCCGTGGCGGTGAGCGCGCCGGGCCAGGCGATCCGGCCTGAGGCCCAGGCTCCGGCCCCGGACGCGGACGGTGGCGACGAGGGCAGCCGCCGCGCCGGAACCCGGCGCCGCAGCGGCGGCCGGGCCAGCAAGGCCGCCGAAGGGACGCCGCCCGCAGACTCCGCCCCGCCCAGCAGCGGCGCCGCTTCCGGGCAGACCGAAGACTCCAGAGACTCCGGGCCGGACGAGGCCGACGACGGGACCGAGGACGGCGCCCAAACGGAGGCTCCGGGCCGCCGCCGGCGCCGGCGGGGCGGCCGGAGCCGCGCTCGCGGCCGGAGCGGCAACGGTGAGGACGCCGACGGCGACGGTGAGGCCGAGACGGACGGCGGCCCGGAGGGCCGGTCCGGCGGTGACGCGAGCGCGGGGGACGTGAAAGCCGGCGACGAGACCGCCGATGACGACACGGACGCCGACGATGAGGCCGGTGACGACGAGAACGGCGGTGCGCAAGGGCGGCGCCGCCGGCGCAAGCGCCGCCGCGGTTCCAGCGGTGACACCGAGCGCGGGGGCACCGAAGACGATCCGCCGGACACGGTGGTGCACGTCCGGGAGCCCCGGGCCGCCGCGGGCCGCCCCGCGGACGACGTTCGCGCGATCAAGGGCTCGACCCGGCTGGAGGCCAAGCGGCAGCGGCGGCGCGAAGGCCGTGAGTCCGGGCGCCGCCGGCCCCCGGTGGTCACCGAGGCTGAGTTCCTGTCCCGCCGCGAGGCTGTCGAGCGGACCATGGTCGTTCGACAGCGCGGGGACCGCACCCAGATCGCGGTGCTGGAGGACGGCATCCTGGTCGAGCACTACGTGAACCGTGCGAGCCACCAGTCCTACGTCGGCAACGTCTACCTCGGCAAGGTGCAGAACGTGCTCCCGTCGATGGAGGCGGCGTTCGTCGACATCGGCAAGGGCCGCAACGCCGTGCTCTACGCCGGCGAGGTGAACTTCGACGCCAGCGGGCTCGAGGGCCACTCCAAGCGGATTGAATCGGCGCTGAAATCCGGCCAGGCCATCCTGGTCCAGGTGACCAAGGACCCGGTCGGCCACAAGGGCGCCCGGCTGACCAGCCAGGTGAGCCTGCCCGGTCGTTACCTGGTATACGTGCCGGGCGCGTCGATGACCGGCATCAGCCGCAAACTGCCGGACACGGAGCGTACCCGTCTGAAGAAGATCCTCAAGAAGATCATGCCCGAGGACGCGGGCGTGATCGTCCGGACGGCCGCCGAGGGCGCGGCCGAGGAGGAGCTGGAACGGGACGTCGCCCGGCTGGCCGCACAGTGGGAGAACATCGAGCACAAGGCCAAGACGGCCAGCGCGCCGGAGCTGCTCTACGGCGAGCCGGACCTGACCGTCCGGGTCATCCGGGACGTGTTCAACGAGGACTTCAGCCAGCTCATCGTGGCCGGTGAGGATGGCTGGGCCGAGGTCGACGAGTACGTCAGCTACGTGGCCCCGCATCTGGCCGGCCGGCTCAGCCGCTGGGACGCCAGCGACGGCCGGGACGCGTTCGCTGAGTACCGCGTCGACGAGCAGCTGGCCAAGGCGCTGGACCGCAAGGTGTGGCTGCCCAGCGGCGGCTCGCTGGTCATCGACCGCACCGAGGCGATGACCGTCATCGACGTGAACACCGGCAAGTTCACCGGCCAGGGCGGGAACCTCGAGGAGACGGTCACCCGCAACAACCTGGAGGCCGCCGAGGAGATCGTCCGGCAGCTGCGGCTGCGCGACGTGGGCGGCATCATCGTGATCGACTTCATCGACATGGTGCTGGAGAGCAACCGCGAGCTGGTGCTGCGCCGGCTGCTGGAATGCCTGGCCCGTGACCGGACCAAGCACCAGGTCGCCGAGGTCACCTCGCTGGGCCTGGTCCAGATGACCCGCAAGCGGGTCGGGGCGGGCCTGCTCGAGGCGTTCTCGGTGCCGTGCGAGTGCTGCAACGGCCGCGGCGTGCACGTGTCGCTGGACCTGGCCGACCTTGCCCAGCCCGGCGAGCCCGTTCCGGGCCATAGCCGCGGCGGCCGCAGCCACGACAGCAAGCCCAACGGCAATGGCAACGGCAATGGCAACGGCCGCAAGGGCCGCAACGGCGAGAGCCGCCAGTCCGCCCCCCAGGAAGAGGTGACGGGGCCTTGACCGCCGTGAGTTCCTGCGCAGCCCGGAAGCTCTGATAGCCTTTAGTGTCGGCGCATGGGACGTGCCCGTTACGGGGCCCCCGCAGCGCCAGTTGTAAGTTCAGGCGAGCCCGTCGTTGCGACACCGGTCCCCGGGGCAATTACCGGGTGACTCGCGAGGGCACGCACGAGGGAGAGAGAGTTCTCGGGTGTACGCGATTGTGCGCTGCGGCGGCCGGCAGGAAAAGGTGTCGGTAGATGACGTCCTGAACGTCGACAAGCTTCCGGGCGACGTCGGCTCCAGCGTCACGCTGCCGGCGGTCCTGGTGGTCGACGACGATAGCGTGATCAGTGACCCGGCCAAGGTCAGCGGGTACCAGATCACCGCGGAGATCGTCGGTGACGCTGCCGGGCCCAAGATCAACATGATCCATTACCGGAACAAGACCGGCTACCGGCGCCGTCTCGGCCACCGCCAGCGGTACACGCAGGTCCGGATCACCGGTATCGGCGCGCCGAATAGGGCGGACACTGCGAAGGCGAAGAGCTGAGATGGCACACAAGAAGGGCGCCTCATCCAGCCGGAACGGCCGCGACTCCAATGCTCAGCGGCTTGGCGTCAAGCGTTTCGGCGGCCAGCGCGTGAACGCGGGCGAAATCCTCGTCCGCCAGCGGGGCACGCACTTCCACCCCGGCATCGGCGTCGGCCGTGGCGGCGACGACACGCTGTTCGCGCTCACGGCCGGCACCGTATCGTTCGGCTCGCACCGCGGCCGCCGGGCCGTGAGCATCGTGCCGGAGTCAGCAGAGCACGAATCTGCCGTCAGCTAGGCCCGCGGCACCAGTAACCGAACGGCAAAGGCGGACCGGCCCCCGGTCCGCCTTTGCCGTGTCTGCCGGGCACGAGCACAGGAAGGAGGCGACGTTGTGGCGGAATTCGCCGATGAGGCGGTGCTGCGTGTGACCGGTGGTCACGGAGGTCACGGCTGCGCCTCCATCCGGCGGGAGAAGTTCAAGCC
This sequence comes from Streptosporangiaceae bacterium, assembly GCA_050014855.1. Classification (GTDB taxonomy): domain Bacteria; phylum Actinomycetota; class Actinomycetes; order Streptosporangiales; family Streptosporangiaceae; genus Bog-532. The sequence goes on from JBEKCN010000160.1 coordinate 5,083, forward strand.
GCTCGGCGGCCCCGACGGCGGCAACGGCGGCCGGGGCGGCGACGTGATCCTCGAGGTCGACCCCGGCGTGGCCACGCTGCTCGACTTCCACCGCCGCCCGGTCCGCAAGGGCGGCAACGGCCGGCCCGGCGAGGGCTCCAACCGCAGCGGTGCCGAGGGCGCGGACCTGGTCGTCGGGATCCCGAACGGCACCGTGGTCAAGACGAGCGGCGGCGAGTTGCTGGCCGACCTCATCGGCGCCGGGACGAGGTTCGTCGCGGCGGCCGGGGGCAAGGGCGGCCTGGGCAACGCCGCGCTGGCCTCACCGCGGCGCAAGGCCCCGGGTTTCGCACTCAAGGGCGAGCCAGGGGAGGAGCGCGGGCTCGTCTTGGAGCTGAAGAGCATCGCCGACGTCGGGCTGGTCGGCTTCCCCAGCGCGGGCAAGAGTTCGCTGGTCGCCGCCATGTCCGCCGCCCGCCCCAAGATCGCCGACTATCCGTTCACCACGCTGACCCCGAACCTGGGCGTCGCCGAGGCCGGGGACGTCCAGTTCGTCGTGGCCGACGTGCCGGGCCTGATCCCCGGGGCCAGCCAGGGCAAGGGCCTGGGGCTGGAGTTCCTGCGGCACATCGAGCGCTGCGCGGCCCTGGTGCACGTGATCGACTGTGCGACCGAAGAGCCCGGCCGGGACCCCATCACCGACCTGGATGTGATCGAGGCGGAGCTGGCCGCCTACCAGGATGTGACCGGCGCGGACCTGGCCAGCCGGCCCCGGCTGGTGGCGCTGAACAAGATCGACGTCCCCGCGGCCCGGGAGCTCGCCGAAATGGTCCGGGACATTCTTGCCGCCCGCGGCCTGGCGGTCTACGAGATATCCGCGGCCACCCGCGAGGGCCTGCGGGAGCTCGGCTTCGCCATGGCCGGGCTGGTCGCCGCGGCCCGCGCCGCCGCCCCGGAGCCACAGCCCACCCGTCGGGTCATCCGGCCCGCGCCGGCCGCCGGCCCCGACTTCGAGATCGTGCGTATCCAGCCCGGAACGTACCTGATCCGGGGCGAGAAGACGCGCCGCTGGGTGCTGCAGACCGACTTCAGCAACGACGAGGCCGTCGGCTTCCTCGCCGACCGGCTGGCCCGCCTGGGGGTCGAGGAGGCGCTGGGCGAGGCGGGCGCCGAGCCCGGCGACGAGATCCTCATCGGTGACCCGGACGACGCCGTGGTCTTTGACTGGGACCCAACCGTGCAGGCGTTTGGCGGCCGCGGCCCGCGCGGCACCGATCGCAGGCTGACCCCGTGACGCGGCCTGCGCGCGCCGACATCGCGGCGGCGCGCAGGATCGTGGTCAAGGTCGGGTCCTCCTCGCTGACGACGGCTGATGGCGGCATTGATGATGACCGCATCGTCGCACTGGCCGATTCGCTGGCCGAACGAGCCCAGCGCGGAACTCACCTCGTGCTGGTGTCCTCCGGGGCGATCGCGGCCGGGATCGCCCCGCTGGGACTGTCCGCCCGGCCGCGGGACCTGGCCACCCAGCAGGCCGCCGCCAGCGTCGGGCAGGGGCTGCTCATCGGCCGGTACGCAGCGGCGTTCGCCCGGCACACGATGCGGACCGGCCAGGTGCTGCTGTCCGCGGACGACCTGATGCGCCGGGCGCACTACCGCAACGCGCAGCGCACCCTGGACCGGCTGCTCGACCTCGGCGTGCTGCCGATCGTCAACGAGAACGACACCGTGGCGACCGATGAGATCCGGTTCGGTGACAACGACCGGCTGGCCGCGCTGGTCGCGCACGTGACCCGGGCCGGGGCCCTCATCCTGCTGTCCGACGTGGACGGCCTCTACAACGAAGATCCCCGCCACAGCGGCGCCCGCCGCATCAC
>JBEKCN010000161.1:0-6935 GCA_050014855.1 Streptosporangiaceae bacterium
GGGAGCGATCCGCGTCGCTGATGGCGAGGTACCCGGGCTTCGGCGGAAGTGGAAGCGCGGTTTCGGCCGCTGGGTAGGCGATGTCCTGGTCTGGACGGCGGCGCCGTTGCTGTTCTGGAACGTGCTGATCGAGGCCGACCGGACGACCAATGAGGTACGGCAGGCCGGACCGGACGACAAGGTCAGGTGGGTGGGGAGCAGCCCCGTGATCATGGTCGTGGCCGCCGATGGTGCGCGCATCGAGGTCGCCACGGCAGCCGACCAGCGGGAGCGGGCGCTCGGACGGCCTGCGGACCGCGTGCCAATCCGGCAACCTGATGCCGGACGACCCGGGCGGCATGAACGACCACCCTCGGCGGGTGATGTGCCTGATCGGAATGCTGGCTCCACCTAGCGCCCCCGGGCCGCCACGACGCCGCCGTTCGGGCGACCCCGCCGTGACCAGGGCTCCGCTCGGGCTTTTGCCGGGAAGCCGGGGTCAGTCGTGGGCTGGCGGCCGCGCACTCTCCCTGGGCGGCTCGCCCAGATCCAGCGGGCAGACCTCGTGTATCCAGCGGCCGTCTGATCGCCGCCGCGTGTCCTGGCCCGCGGTGATGACCGCTCCGCACCGAGCGCAGACCTGGCCGGCGGCATGTGCCTCGTTGTCTTTATCGAGGTAGTCCAGCTCCAGCTCACGCTCCTCCAGGGCGCGTTCTCTGATCTCGCGCTCGGGTGAGTCCTCACGGTCTTGAGGGAAGAGCCCGGGCTGCCGGTCCTGGTCCTCTTGCCCGCCGAAGTCGGGCTGGGTCATGTGGCCTCCTACGTGTCCGCGAGCGCAGCACGTCGCGCCTTGGTTCAGGATCGCACTACGGAGCGGGAATGATCCATTGGTTCGAGTCCCCGACCCGTGGGGCGCCAGCGTGTCGGCGCCCGATGCCTGGCACCCGTTAGGGTGCAAGCGCGGCCTGGGCCATCCGGCCGCCGTAGCCGCGAGGGGGTGAACGGCGCCGATGCCAGCCGACTACGGCACGATCCGCGACGAGAACATCGCCCGCTACGGCTGGGACACCGCGGTGCTGGACCTGCTCGGGCAGCTCTACAGCGAGCGGACCCACTTCATCTTCGAGCTGATTCAGAACGCCGAGGACGCGGGCGCGACCGAGCTGGCCTTCGAGCTCTTCGCGGACCGGCTGGAGGTACGGCATGACGGGCGGCCCTTCACCGAGGCCGACGTGCGCGGCGTCAGCGGGGTCGGCCAGAGCGGGAAGTCCGGGGACTTCACCCAGATCGGGCAGTTCGGCATCGGCTTCAAGTCGGTGTACGCGTACACGAGATCCCCGCACATCCACAGCGGGGGAGAGCACTTCCGGATTGAGATGTACGTCCGGCCCTATCCCGCCGAGCGCCTCCGCGGCGACACGGCAGGCACCGTGTTTGTCTTCCCCTTCGACCACGGCGCGGTGCCCGCCCCGGTCGCCGTCCGGGAGATCTCCGCGGCGCTGAACGGCATCGAGCCTGGCACCCTGCTGTTCCTGCGGCACATCACGCGCCTGCGCGTCGGCGGCGTGCAGGTCGACGGCGCAGTCATCGAGCGCCGGCCGGCAGGTTCCATCCCGCCGGACCGCATCCCATCGGGCCGTCACGTCCTCCTGTCCACGGGCCGCAGCGACGCCGGCGGCCCACGGTGCCCGGACGAGGAGTGGCTGGTCTGGCACCGGCAGACGAGCAGCCCCGGTCTTTCCGGCCGCCAGGTCGAGATCGCGTTCCGGCTCGGCACCACCGCTGACTCTGCCGCCCATGGCCCCGCTCCCGCTCCTGCTCCCGGCGGCGGGCGCCGGATGGCCCGCTGCGACCGGTCCCCGCTCAACGTCTTCTTCCCGACGCAGAAGGAGACCTTTCTCGGGTTCCTCGTCCAGGGCCCGTATCGCACGACGCCGGCCCGCGACAACGTCCCGGAGCACGATCCGGCGAACCAGGCCCTGGTCCGGGAGACCGCCGCTCTGCTCGCGGAGGTGCTGCAGGAGCTGCGGGCCGGCCACTGGATCACGGCGGAGGTGCTCGAAGCGCTGCCCCTTGAGGCCGGCGACTTCCCGCCCGGCTCGATGTTCCGCCCGCTGTTCGACGTCGTGCGGGACGCTCTGGCCAGTGCGGAGTTCATCCCCGTGGCCGGCGGACTCCGCGCCGCCGCCGACGTCCGGCTGGCGGCCGACGCGGCGCTGCACCCGCTGCTCAGCCCGGATCAGCTCGGCGCGGTGTACGCAGCCGGCCGGCCGCTCTTCTTCGCCCACCCGGGCATCACCGAGCACCGCACCCCCGTCCTGTGGCGGTACCTGCGGGGGGAGCTCGGCGTCGGCGATGTCACCCCCGCCGATGTGGCCGCCCGGGCCGGCCAGGCCTTCCTCGAGGCCCAGCCGGACAGCTGGATCGTGCGCTTCTATGCCTTCCTGTACCGGTTTCCCGTGCTGTGGCAGGCACCCGGAGGCCCGGACGAAGCTCCCGGCGCGGCCCGGACCCAGCCGGTCATCCGGCTCCAGGACGGCCGTCACACCGCGCCGTTTGAAGCCGGCGGCCACCCGGCCGTCTACCTCCCCGGGCCGGCCGCGACCAGCCTGCCCACCGTCCGGCGTGCGGTGGCGGAGGCGTCCCCCGCCCGGCGGTTCCTGGACGCCCTGAACCTCACCGAGCCGGACGTCGTGGCCGAGGTGCTGCAGGTCATCCTGCCCCGGTACGACGGCCTGGACTATGCCGGGCTCGATCCGGCCCAGCACGAGGCCGACCTGGACTGCATCATGCGGGCGCTCGACGGGGCCGCGGCCGGCCAGCAGCAGCGGCTGCTGGAGCGGCTCCAGGAGACTGCCTTCCTCGTCGCGGAGAACGCGGCCACCGGCGAGCGGCGCCTGCTGCCGCCCACCCGGCTGTACCAGCGGACCAAGGAGCTGGAGATCTACTTCGACGGGAACCCGGACGTCTGGTTCGCTGGCGACAGCTACGGGCCGTGGCTGACCCAGCTGCGCGGCATGGGGGTCCGGCAGGCCGCGACCGTGACCGCCCGGCGTCCCGGCCCGGCCGGGCACGTCATGATCGCCGTCGACTTCGCCCGGAACGAACGTGGCCTCGACGGGTTCGATCCTGGCGCGGACGTCGACGGCCTGGAGTTCGCGCTGCGCCATCCCAGCCACGCCCGGTCCGAGTACGTCTGGAACGTCCTGCTCACGCCGAACCGGCAGCTCATCGCTGGAGTCGTTGAGCGGTCAGTGCTGCAGTCCTTCGCCGATCCCAGCCGCGAAAATGTCCGGTCAGCGATCGGCACGGCGGCGGAGCGCGAGGCCTGGCTGCCCGGGCCGGACGGCACGTTCCGCCGGCCGGCCGAGCTCTCCCTGGACGACCTGCCGCCGACCTACGCCCGGGATGAGACGGTGGCGCACGCGCTGGAGATGATCCAGCCCGTGGTGGCCGAAGCGGCCCGGCAGCTCGGCGTCCCGGCGGACGTCCTGCGTGGTCTCAGCGCTCACCCGGATCTGGTCGCGCTGGTCGAGACCGAGCTGGCCGCGCGTGCCCCGGCACCAGCGCACCAGGACCAGCAGCCGCCCCCGGCCTGGCCGCCTTCGTTCCCATAGCACGCCGGCCCGGCGGGACATCCCTTCTGCTCATCCCGCGGCGGCCAGCTTGCTGTCCCAGGGCACCCAGCGCGTGCAGATCGTGATCCCGCCCTTGGGCCGGCCGTCGGCCAGCGCAGCGGCTCGGATGCAGAAGTGGGTCCACATGTTCAGCTGGATCTCCTTGGCCAGCCGCAGCTTGTTGTACATCAGGTCGGAGAGCCGGTCCCCGGCCCGGGCCCAGGACTCGATCTCGAAGTGCAGGGCGTCCCCGTCCCGGTCCGCCCGGAACTCAATCTCCCCGGCCTCCAGGTGGCCGTCCAGGGTGGCCAGCCGGAACGAGGTGGCGTCCCGGCTGATCACGCGCACCGGCCCGTCCCACGGTCCCGGCATGCGCACGACGAACTCGTCGCCCAGCCGCAGCGGGCCCTCCCCGCCCCGTGTCTTACGGAATACGGCCATCTCCGGCGCCGCCTTGTTCAGATCCCCCGCCATCCGCTCGATCAGCGCGGCGGGGCTCAGCGTGCTGTTGACGATGCGGACCTCGTACGTACGGTGCAGCATGGGCCCGACACCGGCCGCGAGGGGCTGCCGCCCGTCGCCCGGCTCGGTCCGCTCGGTCCCGGCGGCCGGCAGGTCGCCGGGACCGCCTGTCTCCTCGGTCCGGTGCAGCGGTATGGTGCGCCACATGTACTGCCAGCTCACCACCGCGATGCCCAGCGGCCAGCTCAGCACGGTCCGCAGCCTGGCCGAACGGCTGACTGTTGCCATGAGTAGATCGTGGCACGGTGGGCAGCCATCGCGACGGACGGGGGCGCGAAGAATGCAGAAGGTATACGGCGTAAGGGAGGGTGTCGGATGACCGTGACGGGGGCGATACGGCGGACCGGGTTGCGCGGAACGTATCTGCACGCCACCTCGCTGGCCTCGATCGGGCTGTGTATCGGCCTGTGGATCCGGGCCAAGACCGTCGACCAGGACGAGCGCGGCAACGCGGAACGCCGGGCCCTGTTCGTGGGGCTCTGGCCGCCGATGTTCTGGCTGATCGGCGACGCCATACAGGAAGGCGAGTAGTGCGCGAATGGCTGCTCGGCCCGGTCGACGAGGCGGCCGCCCTCGCTGATCTGCGTCACCGCGAGGTCAACTACGACCCGGCCCTGGCCCCGGAGGACGGCCGGCCCGAGGGGCACTGGCACGTCGACTCCAGTGCCACCCTCATCGGTCGCGAGCCGCCCGGCGATCCGGTCCCGGACGGCCCCTGGGAGACCGCCCGCAGCCTGGTGAGCGAGTACGAGTTCGCCGACGCCCGCATCCTGCGTGGTGTCTACCGCGGTGACGGTGAGCTGCTCGGCCGGGACATGCTGCTGGAGGGCCGGTTCCTGTTCCTCCGCTTCTACCTCGGCGTCCGGGTCAGCGGGGTGATCGACGGCACCCGCGATACCGGCCACGGTCCCGAGCGGGTCTGGGGGTGGCACTATCAGACCCTGCAGGGCCACCTGGAGCAGGGCCGCCTCACCTACGAGGTGATCAAGAACCTGGCCACCGGGCAGGTGGCGTTCCGGGTCACCGGCTACTCGCGCCGCTCGCAGATTCCGAACCCGGTGATCCGCTGGGGCTTCGGCCTGTTCGGGCGCCCGACCCAGCAGCGTTTCTACCGGAACATCCAGAGCCGGATGTACCACCTGCTGCAGGCGGCGCAGCGCGGCGAGGTGCTGCCCGCCCCGCAGAAGCGACCGGACGGCATCACGCTCGCGCCATCTGGAGTGCAGCCCCATCCGCTGGAGCGGCTGGCCGTCGGCCTGCGGAACCCCGGAGCCTGAGGTGCGCTGGCCGCCGCTCCCGCCGGTCGACGAGGTCGGCGTGCTGGACGGTCTGCACGATCGTGAGGTCAACTACGACCCGGCGCGGGCGCCGGAGGGTGGCCGGCCCGAGGGGCACTGGCACGTCGACTCCAGTGCCACGCTCATCGGCCGCGAGCAGCCCGGCGAGCCGGTCCCGGACGGCCCCTGGGCGAGGGCCCGCACGCTGGCCAGCCAGTACGAGTTCGCCGACGCCCGGATTCTGCGCGCCGTGTACCGGAAGGGTGGCGACCTGCTCGGCCGCGACATGCTGATGGAGGGCCGCTTCTACGGGCTGCGGTTCTACTTCGGCGTCCGGATAACCGGGGTGTTCGACGAGAAGCGGGATACCTGCCACGGCCCGGAGCGGGTCTGGGGCTGGTGCTACGAGACCCTGCAGGGCCACCTGGAGCAGGGCCGGATCAGCTTCGAGGTGATCAAGAACCGGGTCACCGGGCAGGTGGGCTTCCGGGTCACCGGCTACTCGCGCCGGTCGCAGATACGCAGCCCGCTGGTGCGTCTCGGCTTCGGCGTGTTCGGCCGAAATATTCAGCAGCGTTACTACCGGGCTGTTCAACGGCGCCTCTACGAACTGGTGCAGGCCGCCCAGCGCGGCGAGCCGCTGCCAACCCCGGCCGAGGGCCGGAACGGCCTGATCCTGGCCCCCACCGGAGCCCGGCCCAGCCCCGCCGAGCGGCTCGCTCCCCGCTGGGTTCACCCAGGAGCCTGACCGGCCTCGGCCTTGATGCGTTTCCGGCGGGATCCGCGTACGGGCCGTCGGCGGGGCGGCCGTTACCCGTGTCCGTTACCCCGTGTCCGGTACCTGTGTCCGTTACCCGTGTGTCCGCGCGATCAGGTCGTCCGCGGTGAGCGCGTTGAGCACGCGGTCGGGCCCGATGCCAGCCGCCTCCGCCCGGCGGCAGCCGCTGCCGATCCAGTCGAGCTGGCCGGGGGCGTGCGCGTCGGTGTCGACGGTAAAGACGCAGCCGATGTCCGCCGCCAGACCGAGCAGGTCATCGGGCGGGTCCTGGCGTTCGGGACGGCAGTTGATCTCGACGGCGGTGCCGCTGTCCCGGCAGGCCGTGAACACCGCTTGGGCGTCGAATTGCGACTGCGGCCGCCCGCGGCCGCCGAGGAGCCGCCCTGTGCAGTGCCCCAGGATGTCTACGAGCGGGTTACGCACGGCGGCCAGCATCCGGGTGGTCATCGGGGCGGCGTCCATGCGCAGCTTCGAATGCACGCTGGCGACCACGACATCCAGCTGCGCGAGCAGATCGTCGCGCTGGTCGAGCGAGCCGTCATCCAGGATGTCCACCTCTATTCCTGTCAGGATGCGGAACGGTGCCAGCTCGGTGTTGAGCCGGTCAACGAGGTCAAGCTGCGCGATGAGCCGTTCCGCAGACAGCCCGCGCGCCACGGTCAGCCGGGGGGAGTGGTCGGTCAGTGCGATCCAGCTCAGCCCCAGATCGCGGGCGGCGGTGGCCATCTCTCCCGGCGGGCTGCCGCCGTCGGACCAGTCCGA
>JBEKCN010000162.1:0-6913 GCA_050014855.1 Streptosporangiaceae bacterium
CGGGCGAGCGGGCCGGAGGCGGGCGAGGTCGTGGAAACCGGCGGTCGCGGTACCCAGCAGCACGACACCCGCGGCGAAGCCGGTGGTCACGGCGAGCGACTTGCCGGACATCGTGGCGACGAGGATAACCGGCCCGGCGGTCAGTGCCCAGCCAACCAGGCGGTAGCGGGGGATGTGGACCAGGTGGTCGAGGTAGAGCAGCAGCGGCCCTATTGTGATCACGATAGACGGCAGCACCCAGTCCGAGTGGCCGGCAGCGATGACGACAACGGGCAGCACGAACGCCGCGACTAGCTCGATGATGGTGGCGAGGGTCACCAGCCGCTCAATCCGCCTGGCCTCCGGCCCGGCCGGCCGGGGGGCGGTGCCAGCCGTGACGCGGATTGCGTAGGTGAACACGCCGATCACCGCGATGCCGGACACCGCGATCAGCACGTCTTCGGCGCGGCCGCCGATCGCCAGGCTCGCCCGGATCAGCCAGAAGGCGGCGAAGGCGGCCTGGATGAACCCGCCGATGCGCCGCACCCGCCTCGACCATGCCACACCCGGGGTCAGATCAGCGGCGTTCACCGGCGCAGGTCTAGCCGTGCTGGCAGCTGGTTGAGTTGTCATGGCGTTGACCGCCTCCGGTTCGGTTGTCATGGCGTGCTCGGCCGGGTCCGGTACCAGGCGACGGTCGCCGCAACGGCGTCGGCCAGCGGGGTGCCGGCTGCTCCGAAGGCGGACTCGTATTTACTGCTGTCCAGGACGAAGGGCTCGTCGAACTGGTAGGACAACTCGGCCAGCCCCCGCAGCATCGGAGTGACCAGTCCCAGGGCGCGCACGGCCAGCTTGGGCACCGACCGGACGGCGACAGGATGCCCGACTTCGCGGGCCACCAGATCGAGGAGCGCCCGGGTGGTGACGGTCGGCGGGCCGGGCAGGTGCCACACCTCGCCGGCCGCCCGGGGGTCGGTGCCGAGGGTGGCCAGGCCGGCGGCGATATCGGGAACGTAGCTGTAGGTATGCGGCAGGGCAGGGTTGCCGATGAAGTCGGCGCGCCGGCCGGCCAGGGCGTTGCCGAAGACCCGCTCGCCGAGCGTTGACCCCTCGGTGACGCCGGGCCCGAAGAAGTCTGAGGCCCGCCCGATGGCGATGCGGACCCGGCCGGCGCCGGCGGCGGCCAGCAGCTCGGCGGTCATGGCGGCCCGGGTCCGGCCCTTGACGGTCGTCGCGGCCAGCGGGAGGTCCTCGGTCATCGGCCTGCCCCCGGTCGGCCCGTAGCCGTACAGGTTCTCCAGGACCACCAGCAGCGCACCGGTGCGCTCGGCGGCGGCCAGCACGCCGCGCTGCAGCGGCGGGAAGAGTTCCGGCCACTGAGCGTACGGCGCGTTCAGGCACTGGTACACAACGCTGGCGCCCTTGGCCGCATCGCTGGCCGCATCAGGGTCGGTCGCGTCCGCCGCCCGCCATTCGATCCCGTCCGCGAGCTCCGGCGGCCGGTGCCGCGACAGCACCCGGACGCTCAGGCCTCGTTCCGCGAGGACGGCCGCGAGCACGCGACCGACCTGCCCGGCCCCGAACACCACATGCAGCCTGTCCTCATCCGCGCGTGGATCCGGCGCGGTGAAAGCCTCAGCGGGACCCACGCCTGCGGAACCGTCATGCATCGGAACAGCCGCCAATATAATGCCAGGCCCGACATGATGTACCGGCGCTGCCAGCATGCCACCAGTTGTGGTGAATTAGTGGCATTGTGTCGTGGCGCCGCAGGATGGCCCGTGCGTCGCAGACGAAGAGTCTGGCCCGTTGAAAGGAAGATGCTGCCATACGCCACCTCGGCTTGGCTGCGCGCTAGGCGCCACCGAGGTCCAGAGCAGCCGGGAGGAATCTTGATCTCATCTACACGCGGATAATGAGCACGCCTTCCTACGGCGGACGCTACGCCCAATCCGCCGGGGAGACAAGCGGCCGGGCAGTCTGGGCCAGGGAAGCCACTGCCAGGCGCGCCCACACATCTCAGGCAGTCATCGGAACGACGCGGACGCCTGCACGACCAGCGCGAGGACCGGTTTCAAGTCAACGGCGCAACTTGATCTTGCCGGGTTACTGCCTGCTCGCGCTCCGGCGGCGGTCGAAGGTGATATCGAAGGCACCAACGGGCCCAGACACCGACTGCGGTGGGCGGGCCGCGTCGGGGTCCAGCGCGGTGGTGCGCAGCCCGCCGCCGCTACCGCGCTGGCGCACGATGATTCCCTCTGCTGCCAGATGCCGGCATGACTGGTTGACGTAGGCCGGTTCATTCCGGTGGCCGCGGCAGCCTGGTCGTCATCCATCAGCTCGGCGCTACCGGCAGGGACGATGTGCCCGATCATCCGTGCGACGGAGACGGGCGGCGGCCGATTTCGGTCATATCCGCAGGCCAGAAGGCCACCCGCGTCCGGCTAAGTCGCGCCGTGCAGGCCCCGTCATCGCAACGCTAGTCTCTTGATCTTGAAATCTAGTCTCTTGATCTTGGGAAGCGGCGTTCGAAATAACGCGTTGAACTGGGTGGAGCTATGGGGATTCGAACCCCAGACCTCCTCCATGCCATGGAGGCGCGCTACCAACTGCGCCATAGCCCCTTGCGGTCGCGTACGAGCTTAGCAGCCCCCGGCGGCTGCTGGGGCCTGCCGTTCCTGCCTCCCCGCTACCTCCGCTGGCCGGGCTGATCCGGGGTGGGCCAGTCCCGGCGGGTGCCCGGCTGGCCCCAGTTCCGCTGGCCGTTGGACGGCCCCGAGGGCCCCGAAGAGCCCGATGAGCCAGGCGGGACCTGGCGGGGGCGCAGGCTCGGGGACGGCCCGGCGAGCGGGTAGGACGGCGGCGGGCGCAGCGCGTCGTAGTAGCGGCGGGAGGGGCGGTTCCACAGCAGGATGACGGCACACAGGCCGATGACCCACTCGATGCCGCTGAACGCCTGGGTCAACCCGGTCGACGGCGCCGTGGCGTCAACGATCCCGCCGACCGTGGCCAGCGCGAAGATGGCCGTGGCCCAGGCCCGCGCCCGGCGCAGGCCGTTTCTAGTCTCCCGGGCCAGCCACAGCCACAGCGCGGTCCCGACCAGCCCGTGGATGAGCAGGATGGCCACGGCGGCGCCGACCGCGCCCGGGCGGTCCTGACTCTGGGCGGCCACCACCTTGAGCGCTGGCACGCGGGCCAGGCCGGTGATCGCGCCGAGCACGCTGAGGCCACCGCCGAGGTACATGAGCCGCGACGCGGTGCTGACCGACGAGGGCAGCGGCGGCCGCCACGGCGGGCCCCCCGGGCTGGCCTGCTGGGGGCGCTGGGGGTGGCCGCCCGTCGGCGGCGGGACACCCACCCGGGGCGTCCTGCGGCCGGAACCGGCGCCGACCGGGATGGGACCCGAACCCCGGCTGGGCGCCGGACCGCTACCAGAAGGAGCGTCGCTGACCCGGTGGGGCGGCGGGCCGACCGGGCCCATCGGGCCCGCCGACCCGGGAGAGCCGCTTACCGCGGCGGCAGCCACCACGGGCGGCAGCCACGAGTCGGCGAAGTCGCCCAGGTTCCCCGCGGCCAGCGACCGGCAGGCGTCGATGATCTCGCCGGGCCCGGGCCGGTCCGCCGGATTCTTGGCCAGGCAGCGCTCGATCAGGGCCCGGAGCGGCCCGGACGAGCCGTCCAGGGCGGGCGGATCGTTCAGCACGCGGTACATCAGCGCTGTGACCTGGCCCTCGCCGAACGGCGGCCGGGCCAGCAGTGCGAAGGCCGCCACCGCGCCAAGGGCGAAGACGTCCACCGCGGGCGTCACGGGATGGCCGCGGATCTGCTCGGGCGCCATGAACTGCGGGGAGCCCACCGCCACGCCGCTCTGCGTCAGGTTGGTGGCCTCCGCCGCCCGGGCGATGCCGAAATCGATGACCCGCGGCCCGTCCGGGGCCAGCAGCACATTGGACGGCTTCAGATCGCGGTGGATGACCCCGGCGGAATGGATGGCCTGCAGCGCCTCGGCCACCCCGGCCATGAGCAGGATGACCGTCTCTGGCGGCATCGGGCCGTGCTCGGCCACGGCCTGCTGCAGCGACGGGCCCGGCACGTACGCCGTGACCAGCCAGGGCGGAGTGGCCGCGGGATCGCCGGCGAGCAGCTCCGCAGTGTACACCCCGCGGACCCGCTGGGCGGCCTCGATCTCCCGACGGAACCTCGCGCGGAAATCCGCGTCGTCACCGAGCTCCGGCCGGACGACCTTCAGCGCCACCCGCCGCCCGCCCGGGGTGGACGCCAGGTACACCCGGCCCATGCCCCCGGCCCCGAGCCGGGCGCGCAACCGGTAACCACCGATCTCGGCGGGATCGTCACTGGTCAGAGGCTCCATAGCCGCTCAGCTCGCCCTTCGCCGACAGCGTCCCCGACCCCGGTCCGCCGCCGGCCAGCTCCCGTGCGCTAACCGCCTCCGGCCGCCGATCGGACTTGCGGCCGTGGCCTGGTCTCGTACCACTCTGACACATACGATTCCATGGCTACCGCCATCGGGGAATCCCAAAACTGCGCATGTCGGCCGTCGCCGGCTCAGGCGCAGCCGTGGCGGCGGCCGAGGGCGCACATGGCCTCGGCCACCTGGCCCTCCCCCGGCGGCGGAACGGCGGCCGGCCGGGCCGCGCCGCTCCCCGGCGCGCGCAGGCCGTCCAGTACATAGCCGAGATGACGCCGCGCCGCGCACGGAGCGGTCCCCGCGGTCCGCTCGATCAGCCCGGCGTTCGCCATCAGGATCAGCACGACGTCCTCGTGACTGAAGTCCTCGCGCAGGTCGCCGCGGGCCTGGGCCCGGTCGATCAGCACGATCAGATCGCCGAGGGCCTGGGCCCGCAGCCGGTCCAGCTCCGGCATGCCGGAGACCTCGGCGGCCAGCAGGTCGGCGACCGCGCGGTTGCCGGCCTGCAGCTCGCACAGGAACGCCAGGTGGCCGGTGAGCGCGAGCCACGGGTCCGGCTCGGCCAGGGCGCGCCGGGCGGCGTCGGCGATCTCCCGCATCGCGCCGAGGAACACCGCGGCGACCAGCTCGCAGCGGGTCGGGAAGCGGCGGTACAGCGTGGCATTGCCGACGCCGGCCCGGCGGGCGATCTCATCCAGCGGCGCGTCCAGGCCGCGTTCGGCGAAGACGGCCAGGGCCGCGTTCATGAGCTGGCCGCGGTTGCGTTCGGCGTCCGCGCGCAGCGGCTGGGTCGCCACGCGCCCTAGTATAAAGTTCGAACTGGGGAATGGTCCCCGCATGCTGCCGGGTGAGGGACGGACATGCTTATTCAGATCATCTCCAGCACCACCCGCGAGGGACGTTTCAGCGAGAAGGTCGCCTCCTGGGTGACCCAGCAGCTGGCTTCCCGGCCGGACTACGACGTCGAGCCGGTCGACCTGCGCGATCACCCACTGCCGTTCTTCGACGGAGTCGCCCCGGCCCGGGCGCCGCGCGAGTACGGCAGCCCGGACGTGGAGCGGCTGGGCCGCACCCTGGATCGCGCCGACGGCTTCCTCATGCTCACCGCCGAGTACAACCACGGCTACCCCGCGGTCCTGAAAAACGCCATGGACTGGACGTTTGTGGAGTGGCGGCGCAAGCCGATCTCGTTTGTCGGGTGGGGCAACGTCGGCGGCGCCCGGGCCATCGAGCAGCTGCGGCTGGTCGCGGTCGAGTTCGAGATGGCGCCGCTGCGGCACGCGGTGCACATCCTGCCGGACGTGATGATGGCCAGCCGGCGGAGCGCCGATCCCGGGGACACCACCGCGTTCGCGCCGCTCGAACCGCGGCTGAAGCTTCTCGCCGACGACCTGGCCTGGTGGGCCGAGGCGCTCGGCGCCGCCCGCCGGCACGAGCACCCGTAGCGGCCGGCGGCCGGTATTGACACCGAACCCGGCGATCGGGAAAGGTGACACTCAACGATCGTGACCGGATGCCGGACAGTTGTCCGGCAGGTTGACCAGGGCCCGTTGACCAGGGCCCATTGACCAGGGTCAGGCAAGCCTGTCGCAAAGGAGCGAGCGCCATGGGTGAACCAGCTGATTTCGAGGCCGGGCGGCCCATCGTCCTGCGGGGCGGGACGGTCCTGGTCATGGACGACACCCGGTCGGTGCTGCCGGACGCCGACGTCCTCATCTCCGCGGACACGGTGACCGCGGTCGGCCCGCGGCTGGCCGTCCCGGACGGCACCATCGAGATCGACGCGAGCGACGGCATCATCATGCCGGGCATGATCGACACGCACCGGCACATGTGGCAGACCGCGATGCGCGGCTACGGCGCCGACTGGACGCTGACGCAGTACTTCGTCTGGTACTACCTGGAGTCGGGCAAGCTCTTCCGGCCTGAGGACGTGCACGCAGGCAACCGGCTGGCCGCGATCGAGGCGATTGACGCGGGCGTCACCACCTGCGTCGACTGGTCCCACGGCCTGCAGACCACCGCGCACGCCGAGGCCGCGGCCGACGCGCTCCGGTCGGTACCGGGCCGGTTCGTGCTGGCCTACGGCAACATCCAGCAGGGGCCGTGGGAGTGGGCCACGTCGGCCGACTTCCGCGCGTTCGCGCAGCGCATGCTCGCGGAAGACGACGACATGCTCGGTTTCCAGATGGCGTTCGACGTCACGGGTGACCCGGCGTTCCCGGAGAAGGCGGCCTATGCGGTGGCCCGTGACCTGGGCGTCCCGGTCACCACGCACGCCGGGGTGTGGGGCGCCACCAACGACGACGGGATCCGGCTGGCCCACGAGAACGGCTTCCTCAACCCGGCCAGCATCTTCGTGCACGCGGCCAGCCTGTCCGCGGACTCCTACCACCGCATCGCCGCGACCGGCGGATCGGTGTCGGTCTCCACCGAGAGCGAGCAGAGCGCCGGCCAGGGCTACCCGCCGACCTGGGCGCTCCGGGCGCACGACATCCCGGTCTC
>JBEKCN010000163.1:0-6905 GCA_050014855.1 Streptosporangiaceae bacterium
GGCGGAGTAGTGACCGAACCTGGCGCGTCATCGACGCGGTACAGACGGTCGCCGAGGATCGCGGCGCGTCGATGGCCGAGGTCGCGCTGGCCTGGGTCACCGGCCGGCCCGCGGTCAGCTCCACCATCCTCGGGGCCCGCACGACCGACCAGCTCCAGGCAAACCTGCGAGCCGCCGGGCTGCGGCTGACCCCGGAGGAGACCGCGGTGCTGGACGCGGCCAGCGACCCGGACCCGGTGGACTACCCGTACGGAGAACTCGGCGTGCAGCAGCGGATGAGGAGCCTGGGCGCCGGCTAAATCCGGAACGGAACCGGAACTCCCCTGGCCGGGGGGCCTTCGGCACCGCACGGCGTCCGTGTAGCCGGCCCGGTACGTCGTCCCGTCGGCCACCGTGATCAGGACCTGGTCGCCGGTGATCCGCACCCAGCTGATCGGCTCCCACCGTTCGCCGCCCGACCCGTTCCGGCCCAGGAACAGCTCCCATCCGACGCGCTCCAGGAGCTTGCGCCCGTAGCAGTAGGAGTCAGGGCGGCCGAGGCCGCCCCCCATGAGTCCCCCCGAACTCAGGCCGCCGAAATGACGACGCCAGGGAGACTACCCAGAGTAATGAAGTTTCACGCCTCGTCCCGTCACGGTCACAGAAAGCAACCAGGATGGACCCGCGCGGCCCGGAGGCCGCCCCCTAAGTCGCCCGTGTCCGGGCCGCGCGGGAAATCAAGGCTGGTGTTGGCAGCACACCTATAGCAACGCCGAAGTTTCCGTTATTTCCACTTAAAGTGGACAAAAAGGCGGCCGAAGTTCTTGGAGTCCTTCTCCAGCCGGTGGTACTTCGCCTTGATCTCCTTCTGCTGCAGGAACCGCAGTACGTGCTTCTTCAGCTGGCCCGATCCCTTGCCCGGAATGATCTCCACCACCGGGGCCTTCTTGGCCACCGCCTCATCGATGATGTCCCGCAGCGCCCGGTCGATGTCGGCACCCCGGTTGTAGATGTCGTGCAGGTCCAGCGTCAGTTTCATGCATCTGTCCTATCTGGCCCGGGGCGGCTCGGGACGGCTGCGCTGCGCGCGGGATAATCCGACGGTACGACAGTCCGTCACGGGAGAGGTAACAGGATGCTGTTTGGCGACGAGCACGTTCAGCGGTACGAGGCGACCGACGGCACAGAAGGGCACGACTGGCAGGGGACGACGACGCTGATCCTCACCACGACGGGGCGCAAGAGCGGCCAGCAGCGCAAGCACCCGCTGATCTACCAGAAGCACGGCGACGACTACCTGGTGGTGGCGTCCAAGGGCGGCGCGGATGAGCCGCCGGCCTGGTACCTCAACCTGGTCGCCCACCCGGACGTGAAGATCCAGGTGAAGGGGGACAAGTTCGCGGCCCGGGCCCGGACGGCGACGCCGGAGGAGAAGCCGGAGATGTGGCGGGAGATGGCGGCGGTCTGGCCGGCCTACGACGACTATCAGCAGAAGACCAGCCGCCAGATCCCGGTGGTGGTGCTCGAGCCGGTCTCGTAACCGTTCGTGCTCCTCTTCCTGGCCGCTGGACGGGCCCGGGCGCGACACTTACCCGGGCCCGTCCGGCGGCCCGGCTGGTGCGTCAGGCCACAGCCGCGCGCTGATCTCAGCCACCGTGTCCTGCGGCGTCCCCTGCGGGATGACGACGAGCACGTTCTGCTCGTCGTGCGGTACCTCCTGGTCGGCGAGCTGGCTGTCCAGCAGTTTCTGGGGAAAGAAGTGCCCGTGCCGGCCGGCCAGATGGCGGCTGAGGGTGTCCCGGTCCACGAGCAGATAGACCAGCTGGACCTCGGGGCGGCCGCCCAGCAGCGCGTCGCGGTAGCTGCGCCGCAGCGCGGAGCAGGTCATGACGGCCGATTCGCCCGCCGTATTGCGCTGGTCCATCCAGGCGCCGATCGCGCGCAGCCAGGGCCAGCGATCGGCGTCGGTGAGCGGCTGGCCGCGCCGCATCTTCTCGACGTTCGCGGCCGGGTGGAACGAGTCGGCGTCGGCGAACGGCCAGTGCAGCTGTCCAGCCAGCAGCGCCCCAACGGTAGTCTTGCCGCAGCCCGACGGCCCAGCGATGATCAGGATCACGCTGCTGGACTTTACCTGCGCCGCGGCCGCAGCGGAATCTCAGCGGGTAGTCAGAGACCGCTCAGAGCGGCCGGGTGAAGGCTCTTCTGGTCCCAGTGAGCCCGCCTGTCCCAGGAAGGAACGTCCATGTCTACATCGAGCCCCCGCAGGCGGTGGGTCCGGTGGGTCATCCTGGTCGCCGCCGTGATCATCGTGGCCGGAGTCGCCGGCCCCTTCATATACATCCACCTGCTGTCGAGCAAGGCACCCGCCCAGCTTTCCCTGCAGCCGACCGCTACCCCGGCGTCCGCCAGCGCCGGGGCCACGCCCGCCGCCCAGGCGGCCGGGAGTGCCTCGGTGAACGGCACCTGGACCGTAGGCGGCGGGTCGGAGGTGCAGTACCGGGTGAAGGAGGTCCTGGTGGGCCAGAGCCAGACCGCGGTGGGTACCAGCCACTCGGTGACCGGCCGGCTGGTGATCAGCGGCACGACCGCGACCGCGGCCACCTTCAGTGTGCCGATGCAGACCATCCATAGTGACAGGAGCCAGCGTGATGCCCAGTTCGACGGGCGGATCATGGATGTGGCGAGCTATCCGACGGGCAGCTTCACGCTGACCAAGCCAATCTCGCTCGCCCCGCTCCCGGCCAGCGGTGCGGTCCGCACCTATACCGCCACCGGCCTGCTGAGCCTGCACGGCCAGTCCCATACAGTGACCTTCCCGCTGCAGGCCGAGCGGACGGGAACGGGCATCAAGGTGGCCGGCCAGATCAACGTGCCGTTCGTGGAGTGGGGCATCAGCAACCCGAGCTTCGCCGGATTCGTCACCACTCAGAACCACGGCCTGCTGGAGTTCCTGCTGGTCTTCGGGTCCAGCTGACCGGGCCTGCTGAGGGCCTAGCCGGTCAGCGCCGGCCAGGCCAGCCACCGGCCCGGCTCAGCCGCGGGAAGCGACCGCCCGACGGCGGGCCGCTGCCGTGGTGTACCCGGAGCCACCACGACCACCAGGTGGCCACCGCGGTCTGGGACGAGATCCGCGCCAGCGACGGTGACACCGTAGGCGTGGGCACGGCCGGAGCCGGTGTGGCGGCGGCCGGCCCCGCCGCCGTGACCGGTGGCGGGGTGCTGACCGCGGGCTGGGCGTGGCTGGTGGGAGCGGGCGTGGCCCGGGCCGGCGACGTTGCCGGCGACGTTGCCGGCGACGTTGACGGCGACGTTGACGGTGTGGCGGCGGCGGGACGGCCCGAGTTCACGGGGGCGGACCTGGACCCCGCCGAGGCTGGCGCGGTGACCGGGCGGCTGAGAGCCGCGTGCCGGGGGAGGCCGGACGACTGGCTCATCAGGACGCTGACCGAGGCCACCACGGCGGCGACGGCGACGACCCCCGCCAGCACGGTCATGGAGGTCCGGAAGCTGATCTCCTCCATGCGCGTGTACATGCCATCCCGGAAGGCGGACAGCCCACCGACCCGAGTACGCCGGTGCCGGCGCCATCGGGTGCTGTGATGAGAGCCGGGCTTGCTCCCGCTAAACGAGCCAGGCATAGCCCGGACAATACACGCCGGAACAGCCATATACCCAGTTACCAGGCTGTGTCTGGCGTCTCGCCGGGGGCCACCGTCACAGCGGGCCGGGGCCTAGTGCAGCAGGGAGTCGGCGGCGAGCGCCACGAACAGCAAGGTGAGGTAGATGTTCGACTCGTGGAAGAGCCGCATGGTCTGCACCTGGCCACCGCGGGCGGCCTGCCGGTGCATCCGGTGCACCTCGGCCAGGAACGCGCCGCCGAGGAGGATGGCGCTGATGCCGTACAGCGGACCGGTCGCCAGCGGCCACACGGACACCGAAGCAGCCACCATGAGCCAGCTGTCCACCAGGCTCTCGGTCAGCACCCGGCGCAGCGAGGCCACCACCGGAAGCATCGGGACATCGACACTCCGGTAATCATCCTTGAACTTCACGGCGAGCGCCCAGAAGTGGGTGGGCTGCCAGAAGAACACGACCAGGAAGAGGAGGAAGGCCGGCCAGGACAGCGACCCGCGCACGGTGGCCCAGGCGATGAGGACCGGAGCCGCCCCGCAGATGCCGCCCCACAACGTGCTCTGCGACGTCCGCCGTTTGAGGAGCATGGTGTAGACGACGACGTAGTAGAGGATGGCGCCGAGCGTCAGCGCGGCGGCCAGCAGGTTGGCTACGGCCGCGAACAGGCTCACCGAGACGACGCCGAGGACGATGCCGAAGGTGAGGGCCGCGCGCGGGGACACGGTGTGCCTGGCGAGCGGCCTGCTCCGGGTCCGCCGCATGACCTGATCGATGTCGCGGTCGATATAGCAGTTCAGCGCGTTGGCGCTGCCCGCGGCCAGCGTCCCGCCCGCCACCACGACGGCCGCGTTCAGCAGCGACGGCAGCCCGCGGTCGGCCAGGAACAGCACCGGGACCGCGGTGATCAGCAGCAGTTCGATGATCCGGGGCTTGCACAGGGCCACGTACGCCCGGATGATCTGACCGGGTGCCGGCCGGTCTGCGTTTTCGCGGGGAACGGTGCCAGCGTCCGCGGAGCGCGGTGAGCTGATCTCGTTGCCTGCGACGAGCGAGCTGCGTCGGCTATCGACGGCACTCAACGAAAACCGACCACCTTCCGGCTGACGGGGAAACGGCGTGGCAAGCCGCGCCCGCGACGTACGTGGGGGCCCAGGCGCGCATGGCGCGGGGGAGAGACAAGCATGGTGGCCCGGCAGCCACCATGAAGCCTACATGGCGTCGTAATTCGGATGACGGGATACCGCCCCTTAACCGGGCTGCAGGACAGCGGTGACGGCCGGCACGTCCTCGTCTCCGGGGAGAGATCGAGAAGGCCGCGGCCGCGCTCACCCGGCGTGCCGCTGGCTGACCACCGGGCCGGCTGGCGTCAGGAGCCGCTTCCGCACGCGTAGAGGGTCTCGGCGCTGCTCCCGTAGTCCCGGGCCGGGACCGTGCGGTACGCGCTCTGCACCCACGATGCGATCGTCTGCGCGGTAGTACCACCGCCGAATCCCCCGCCAGCGGCCCCACCAGAGCCGCTGAGCAGGAAGAAGCGGAGCTGCCCGCTGCTCACGAGCTCCTTGACCCGGGCTTGCGTCGCGCATGAATTTACGCGGCCGGAACGCGTCCTCGCCGGCGCCCCGACTGTGTCGGGTGCGCCGGCGAGGCGGCCGCTGGACGCGGCGGATGCGGGCGGCTCAGGTCGCCGCGGCGCCCCGTCGGGACAGGGCGTCCACGGTGACGGCCGCGAGCAGGACCAGGGCGGTCACGATGTAGGTCGCGGCCGCGCTCAGTCCGAGCAGGCCGAGGCCGTTGTAAATTGCGGCGACCACGAGACCACCCAGCAGGGCGTGGATCATCTTGCCGTGCCCGCCGAACAGGTGCGTCCCGCCGATGACCGCCGCCGCCACGGCGAACAGCACCAGCTGGCCACCGTCGAGGTCGGTGGAGATCGAGCCGAGCCGTGAGGCCTCGATGATGCCCGCGATCCCCGCGGTCAGCCCGGTCAGGACGAAGGCGAGCGTCCTGATCAGGATCAGGTTGACACCGGCCCGGCGGGCCGCCTCGGAGTTGCCGCCGATCGCGTAGATATACCGGCCGAAGCGGGTCCGCCCCAGCAGGGCGGACCAGATGACCAGGACCCCGAGCACGATGGCCACCACCCAGGGCACACCGCGCAGGGGTACCAGAACGCCGCGGTTGGTGTTGCCGATGAGGACGACCACGATCCCGGCCACCGCCATGACCGCGATCTTGAGTATGGTGACGCTGCCCGGCGGGGTGTCGAGGCCGGCGGCCCGGCGCTGCCGGTCTCTGAGGATCAGGCCGAGCCCGGCGACGGCCACGATGACGATCATCACGATCCAGCCGGCCGCCACGCTGAGATTGCCGGTGGTCAGGTCGTCGATGATCGAATTGGAGATCGGGATCGAGCCGCCGGGACCGTGGCCGCTGCGCGCCACCAGGACGATCATCACGCCCTGCAGGCCGAGCAGACCAGCGAGCGTCACGACGAAGGATGGAATCCGCAGCCTGGTGATCAGCGTGCCGAAGAACAGCCCGATGAAGGCGCCGGTCGCCAGCCCGAGCAGGATGGCCACCCACCAGGGCACCGTGAAGACCGTCCACGCGGTGATGACCGCACAGACGCCACCGGTGTAGCCAGCGGCCAGGTCGATCTCGCCCAGCAGCAGGACCCAGACCTCCGCCATGCCCAGGATGATGAACGGTGTGCCCTGGACCAGCAGGTTGACCAGGTTCCCCGCGGACAGGAAGAGTGAGTTACGGGACTGGAAGTAGATGACGATCACGATCAGGCCGATGGTGACCGGCAGCGCGCCGCTTTCGCCGCTGCGGATCCGCCGGCCCTGAACCCGGGCGTACTCGCCGAACGAGTTGGCTAGCAGATCCGGGGCGGCGTCGACGGCTGCCTGGTCGCCCTGCTCGGCGGACTCGGGTGCCGGCTGGTGAGTTTCGGTGCTCACGGCGTCTCCCCTTCGTGATAGCCCATCGTGCCATTGCCGGGCGTGCCGCCGCCAGCCGGGGACGCGGGGCCGGAACCGGCCTGGTTTCCGGCGGGGGCCGGTTCGGCCGCCGCGCCATGCGTCCGCTCGGACCGGCCAGTGGTCATCAGCTCGACGATCGCGGCCGTATCCAGCTGGTCGATCGGCGCCATGGCGGCCAGCCGGCCGAGGTACAGGACCGCGACCCGGTCCGCGCTGCTCATGACGTCGTTCAGGTTGTGCGAGATCACCAGCACCGCGATGCCCCGGCCGGCGAGCTGATCGATCAGCTCCAGCACGACGCGGGTCTGG
>JBEKCN010000164.1:0-6902 GCA_050014855.1 Streptosporangiaceae bacterium
AAACGCGCCGACCAGGTACTCCCCCTCCCCCAGGTTGAACATGAACTCATACGGCGCCGGGTTACGCTGCCGCAGCTGCTCGTAGAACGCCGACGGGGTGGGGCACCGCCCGTAGAAGACATGGCCGGGCACGACCTCGAACAGGTCACCACGGGCGAACCGCTCCCTGGCCTCGGCGACCACCTGGGCGTACGCTCCGGGCTTGGGCTGCTCGGGAAGCTCCGCGGCCGCCGGGCCACCGGAGCCGGGTTCGGCGGTGGGCTCGGCGGTGGGCTCGGTCCGGCGGGGCAGGCCCACGGTGGTGGCCCCGTCCACCTCGAACTCGTAGGCGTAACGGATGGCCTGCTCGCGCTTACGGTCCAGCACATAGATCTCGTCAGGCAGGTGTAGCACCAGGTCACGCTGGTCGGCGGGCCGGTCCAGCCGCAGCCGGACCGGCTCGAACTGGAAGGCCAGGTCGTAACCGAACGCCCCGTACAGGCCGAGGTGCGAATCCTCGCCGCCGAACGCGGCGATGATCTCGCGAAGCGCGGTGAACACGGTCGGCCGCCGGCTGCGCTCCTCCTCGGTGTAGGCCCGGTCGGGCTCGGGGACGGCGACCTCCACGTCGAGGCCGGCGTGCCGCGGCTCGGCGGCGGGTCCGGCCCGGAGCAGGGCGGCGCTGATCACCGGGAGCAGCACACGGCCCCGGTCGTTCAGCGCACGAGCTCCGATACGCCGGCCTCGGGCCACGATTTCCAGGCACGGGTCGGCGTAGGCGATGTGCCAGCGGCTGTAGCGCCCCGGGTACTCCATGCCGGAGCTGAGCACGCCGCCGCGCCGCTCGTCGACGGCCTGCGAGAGGCCAGCCAGCAGCTCAGGATCGAACGGCCCGGCGGTGCGGCTGACCCGCACCCCGCCGGCGGTTTGGAATTCGGTGAGCTCGTCACGCGGTTCGGATTCCACCTGGGCACCTTTGTCCGGGCCCGGTTCATGAGCGGGCACAAGAAAAACGACCGCCGTAGACCGGGCGGTCGTTTCATGAGCTGCGCTGTGCGCCAGCCATCACGCCGCCTATCGGCGGCGCCACCACTGCAGGCCGGGGACGGTTCGCATAGCGGACAGCCTAGCCGGTCGGGCCGGGCGCCGCCAGCAGCCTCGTGGCACCCGGCCCAGGGAGTACAGTCATGCTTCGCCCGCATGCGAGGCACGGATCAGGGGAGATATCCGCTCATGAGCCGAGAGCCGCTGTCGCCGATCGCGGCCTGGTTCAGGTCCAGCCGCAGGATGCTCGCCGCAGAGCTGAGTCAGGGCGGCTGGCTCAATTTCGGTGCGTTCCGCTGGTCGGACATTGACGTGCCCCGCGCGCTGCGGGCCGGGGCGGGGATGATCACGCCGCTCGCGATCGGCCTGGCCACGAATCATCTGGAGTACGGCGTCTTCGCCTGCCTGGGCGCGCTGCCCGCGGGGTTTGTCTCGTTCCAGGGCGCATCCCGGACCCGGGTCAGTGCGGTGGTGTTCGCGGCGTTCGGCATGGCGGTGGCCACGTTCGTCGGCGGGGTGTGCGCGTACACCAGCGGCTGGCTGCTGTTCCCGGCGGTGTTCATCTTCAGCTACCTAGGTGGCCTGATGGCCACGCTAGGGCAGCGGTTCCTCGTCGTCGGGCTGCAGTGGGCCGTCCAGCTGGTGATCGCCAGCGCCATCCCGCTGGCGCCCGGCGATGCGGGGCTGCGGGCCCTGCTCGTGCTGACCGGCGGCCTGTGGCAGGGGGCGCTGGTCGTGGCGTCCTGGGCCGTCACGCGCGGCAACCGGGAACGGAACTCGCTGGCGGCCGCGTACCAGGAGCTCGCCGGCTACGCGGCCGAAAACTGCCGCCGCCCGGCCTCGGCTGCACCGGTCCCGCCGCCACCCGCCGTGGTCGGCTCGGATGCGGTCGACGACCCGAACCCGCTGCTGCGCGCCCAGGAGCGCTACCGGTTCCTGCTCCTGCTGGAGGAGACCGAGCGGATCCGGGTGAGCCTGGCGGCCGTGGCGAGCTACGGGCCCGAATGCACGGTGCTGGAGCCTGTCGCAGACGTGCTCGGCGGGATCGTGGCGGCGCTGGAGGCCCGCCGCGGTCATCGCGGGCTGGCCGATGCGCTGCTGGAGCGCCTGGCGGCGATCGAGCTGCCCGCCGGCGTTCCGTGGCACTGGGCGGCCGCCGGGCTGCTCGGCGAGCTGCGCGGCGCGGTCCGGGTCCTGGGGCGGCTGGACGAACGGGACACCGAGCCGGCCGCCGAACTGATGGCCCTGCCCGGTCACGAGCGGGGCGAGCGACGGGCCGCCCTCAAGTCGGCCCTGCTCACGCTGGAGGCCAGCGCGGGGACTTCCACCGAAGCCGGGCGGCACGCGCTGCGCTTGGCCGTGGTCGCGGCCATCGGCGAGATCGTGGCCCAGGCCTCGGGCCTGCCCCACGGGTACTGGATCGTGCTGACCATCCTGATCGTGCTGCGCCCGGACTACGCGTCCACGATCTACCGCGGCGTGCAGCGGGCCGGCGGCACCGTCATCGGCGCCGGGCTCGGCGTGGCCACGGCGCTGCTGCTGCACGTCGGAACGGCCGCGCTGGTGGCCGCGATCGGCGTGACGATGACCGTGGCCTACGCGGTCTTCGCCGTCAACTACCTGCTGTTCGCCGTGTTCCTCACCGACTTCGTGGTGACGCTGATGGCGCTGCTGGGGGAAACGGCAGAGCAGACGGTAGCCTTCCGGCTGATCGGGACGGGCGTCGGCGCGGCGCTGGCGCTGATCGGCTACCTGGTCTGGCCGTCCTGGGAGGGTGAGCCGGCGCAGCAGAAGCTGGCCCGGCTGTTCGAGACGCAGGCGCACTTCGGGGCGCTGGTGCTGCGCGCTTACGTGCGGCCCGGGGCGGTGGACACCCACGCGCTGCAGGCGGCGCGGCGGACCACGCGGCAGGCCCGTTCGGACGCCGAGGCGTCCGCGGACCGGCTGGCCGACGAGCCGTCCCGGCCACCGATGACCGCCCGGCTCGCGTACAGCCTGACCGGCATCGGGCGCCGGATAGCCAACGCCTCGCTGACCCTGCAGGCGGCGGTGGACAGCACGTACGCCAAGGCGCCCGGCCAGCCGCGGCAGGCGGCCGGGCCGGGCGTGCCGGGGCCTGAGGTCCACGCGCAGCCCGCACTGGCCGGGGCCACGAGCGGCCAGGCGGCTTCCCGGGAACCCTCGGCCGAGGTCAGAGCGAAGGCGTCCGATAGACCGATGACGGACGGTGAACGCAGAGCGGATGAAACGGCGACGGCGGCCGGTGGACCGGTCGCCCTGGACGTGACGGCCGCGGCGGACCGGTTCGCCGGAGGCGGCGAGACCGCCGGCCGGGTCATCGCCGGATCGCTGCGCAGCCTGCGGCCGCCCGGCAACATGCCCCCGCTGCGGGAGATGCAGACCGCCCTCTACAACCAGCTCACCGGGCCTGGCAAGCCGACCCTGGCCGGCCCGGACGCGGTCCTGGTGGCTGCCACCGACGAATTCACCGACGCGCTCGATAGCGCCGCCGACATCCTGCACCGCCAGCTGGGCACGGACGAAAATGTTGACAGCGTGACCCCGGGCATTGGGTAGCCGGATGGGCCCCCTACCACCGGAACTGATCAAGGCCACGCGGCTGACGCTGGTGCCGCTCCGGCCCGGGCACGCGGCGGAGATGGCCCTCGTTCTCGCCGATCCGGATCTGTACACCTTCATCGGCGGTGCGCCACCGCAGGCTGCCGAGCTGCGGGCCCGCTTCGAGCGCTGGACGGCCGGCCCGGGCGACCCGGCCCTGTCCTGGGACAACTGGGTCATTCAGCTTTGCGGGCACGGCGCTCTGGCTGGCTATGTCCAGGCCACGGTGACGGACTCGGCGGGCACGCTGGCCGCCGAGATGGCCTGGGTCGTAGGAAAGCCGTGGCAGGGACGCGGCATCGGATCCGAAGCGGCCCGGGCGCTCGCCGGCTGGCTCGGCCGGCACCGCGTGCGGGGCATCGTCGCCCACATCCACCCGGACAACCAGGCGTCCGCCGCGGTGGCGTCCGCCGTCGGCCTCACCGCTACCGGCGAGTGGCAGGACCGTGAGCAACGATGGCGGATGACGCTGGGATAGGAGCGGAGGGCGGCAGATGAAGACGGTGTCCGCGACGGCGTGGATCGATGCGCAGCCGCTGAAGGTGTGGGCCATCCTCACCGACCTGAGCCGGTACCGGGAGTGGAACCCGTTCTTCGTGGCGGCGGCCGGGGAAATCGCCGTCGGGCGCAGGATCTTCCTGAGGTGCCTCCCCCCGGGCGGCCGGCCAATGACCATCAAGCCGACGGTTACCGCGGCCACGACGGGGGCCGAGCTGCGCTGGGCGGCCAGCGTGCCCGGCATCATCGGCGGGGAGCACAGCTTCACGCTGAGCGCCGGGAACGGAGGGACACTGCTGGTACAGAGCGAGACCTTCAAGGGCTTGCTCGTGCCGGTTTCGGGCCGGGCCCTGGCCCGCGCCGAGACCGGCTTCCAGGCGCTGAACAGCGCCCTCAAGGCGCGTGCTGAGGCTCTGTGACCAGCCGCGGCGCGCTGGGCAGCGAGGAGCACACGATGGCCTTGTACAGCGAGGACCCCACGGCCCAGGCGGACATCTACGTCTCGGCTCCCCGTGCCGTGGTCTGGGCTCTGGTCAGTGACATCACACTCCCGGCCCGGTTTTCCACCGAACTGACCGGCGCGTGGTGGATCGACGGCGCGGCGGGACCCTGCCCCGGCGCCCGTTTCATCGGCCAGAGCCACCACGACGCCGTCGGGGACTGGCAGACCACGTGCACCGTCGTCAGCTGCGAGGAGCCCCAGGCGTTCGGCTGGGTCGTCGGCGACCCCGCTCTGCCGTCGGCGCGGTGGGGCTTCGAGCTGGCGGCGGAAGACGGCGGGACCCGCGTGCGGCAGTGGGCCATTCTCGGCCCCGGCCCGTCGGGCCTGACCCCCGCCATCGAGGCGATGCCCGGCAAGGAAGAGCGGATCGTCGCGCGGCGTCTCGCCGAGCACGAGACCAACATGCGGCGGTGCCTGGAAGGCATCAAGGCGCTGGCGGAATCGCGCTCACGGTGACCACCGACCGAATGGGCGAGGCGCAGGCGGGGCCGGCCCCGATCCGTACGCTGCGGCTGGCGGTCGAGGCCTCGGCGTCCTCGGCCGGAGCGGTCGAATTCGTCCGGGAAGCCGAACGGCTCGGCGTGCACGCCGCCTGGGCCGCCGAGATGTGGGGCTACGACGCGTTCACTCAGCTCGGCTACCTCGCCGCGCGGACGTCCACGATCAGGCTGGGCACCTCGATCGCGCAGCTGGGCGCGCGCACCCCGGCCATGCTCGCCATGTCGGCGATGTCGCTCCAGCAGCTCACCGGGGGCCGGTTCACGCTGGGCATCGGGGCCAGCGGACCCCAGATCATGGAGGGCTGGCACGGCGTGTGGTTCCGCACCCCCGTGCAGGCCACCCGGGAGACCATCGAGATCATCCGGATGATCAGCCGCGGTGAACGGCTCGATTACCAGGGCCGGGTCTACCAGCTGCCGCTGCCCGGCAGCCAGGGCCGCGCCGTCCGGTCCATGGCCGCCCCGGTCCGGATTCCCATCTACGTGGCCGCCATCGGCCCGGCCAATATGCGGCTCACGGGCGAGCTGGCCGACGGGTGGCTCGGCAACACGTTCATCCCCGAGTCGGCGGAGGTCTTCCTGGCCCCGCTGCGCCAGGGGGCCGAGTGCGCCGGCCGGACGCTGGCCGACCTGGACCTGCAGGTGCCGGTCGCGGTGGAGTTCACCGACGAAGCCGACGAGGCCGTGGCCCGCCACGCGGCGGGGTACGCGTTCACCATCGGCGCCATGGGCTCTGGGACCACCAACTTCTACAACGAGGCCTTCGCCCGCCAGGGATTCGGCGAGGAGATGCGGATAGTGCAGCGGCTCTGGCGCGAAGGCCGGCGCGATGAGGCTGCCCGCCTCGTACCGCTCGCAATCGGCCAGAAAACCAACCTCCTGGGGACCGCGGCCATGGTCAGGGAGCGCGTCCGGCTGTACCGCGGCGCCGGGATCGGCACGCTGGCCGTCAAGCTCAGCGGCCCGCTACAGACGCGGCTGGACACCCTGGCCCAGCTGATGGAGCTGGTTGATGAGGTCAACCGGGAGGAGCCGGCCTAGCTGGGGCCACTCCGGGTAACAGGCCGCGCGGCACGGGGCATGAGCCGCGCTTTGCCGTAAACGGCATGGTGAGAGAGTTCTATTACGGAACGCTCTTCGGCAAATCCTCCCGGTAACCTGGCCAATTAGTTAGCTGCAGTTAACAATATGTAAAACGGATATTCCCGCCGATAGGCCACTAAAACCGTTGACCAGCTCAGAACGCCCCAGTTAACGTGGACAGCGCTTTACCTGAATTTAGTCGCGCAAAGTATCGCAGTGCCCTGCACAGTACACGGGCACCGACATCTTCACCTGCGATGTACAGGGGCCGTCACGGGTGGCAGATTGTTCCTAGCTCTACGCGGCCGCCGGGAGGCAGTCGGCCCGCCTAGGTGATTCTCCAGTCCCCGGGGATCATCGGGCCGGCCGGCCCGGCTCATCGGGCTGGCCGGCCCGGCTCACCGCGCAGGCCGGCCAGGCTCACCGCGCAGGCCGGGTGACGCCCCTGGGCTGAGGTAACCAGCAGGCCCAGGTCAGAATGCGAAACCGCCGGGGCGACCGTTGCGGTTCGCGATCAGGCCAGCCAGCGTAGCCACGGCAATCTCGGGCGGGGTCCGCGAGCCGATGTTCAATCCGACCGGCCGATGCACCCGGTCGATGTCCTGCTGCGCGACTCCCATCTCCCGCAGGCCGGGAAGGTAAGGCGCCGGGTGCCGCGGGTTGCCCAGCACGCCGAT
>JBEKCN010000165.1:0-6900 GCA_050014855.1 Streptosporangiaceae bacterium
CCTGGGGCCGGCGTAGCGCCGGCCACAAGGCGCCGAGGTCCCGATGTCGCCGACGGCCCGGCTGCTCGGAGTCAGCGAGGACCAGCTCATGAGCGACGACGGGCTCCGCGTAGTGTTCGGCACCGGCCAGGTCGGCACCACCCTCGCGGCGCAGCTGGCCGGGCTGGGTCACCCGGTCCGGGCGGTGTCCCGGCACCGGCCGCCCCCGCTGGCCGGGGTCGACTGGCGGGCCGCCGATGCCGCCGACCCCGAAGCCGCCGCCGACGCAGCCAAGGGCGCGGCGGTCATCTACCAGTGCCTGAACGCCCCGTACAACCAGTGGCCGGAGCGCTTCCCGCCGCTGCAGCGGGGGGTGCTGACCGCCGCCGAACGCACCCGCGCACTGCTGGTGAGCCTGGAGAACCTGTACGGCTACGGCCCGACCGGGGGCAGGCCGATGACCGAGGACCTGCCGCTGGCCGCCACGGGCGCCAAAGGCCGGGCCCGGGCGGCCATGACCGCCGAGCTGCTGGCCGCCGCCGAAGCCGGCCGGGTCCGCATCGCCATCGGGCGCGCCTCGGACTTCTTCGGTCCCGGGGTCACCCAGGGCTCCACGCTGGGCAAGCGGGTCTTCGGCAACGCCCTGGCCGGCCGGCGCGCCGACTTCATCGGCAACCCCGGCCTGCCGCACACCTACAGCTATGTCCCCGACATCGCCGCCGGGCTGGCCACCCTGGGCACCGACGCCCGCGCCGTGGGGCAGGTGTGGCACCTGCCCGGCCCGGCGACCAGCACCACCCGGGCGCTGCTGGACCTGCTGGCCGGCCAGGTCGGGCACCCGGTCGCCGTCCGGGCGCTGCCCAAGCTGGCCGTGCGCGCCCTGGGACTGGTCAATCCGCTGCTGCGGGAGCTGGCCGAGACCTCCTACCAGTTCGACGAGCCCTTCGTCCTGGACACCAGCAAGTACCAGGCCGCGTTCGGGGCGGCCGGCACCCCGCTGGCCGACGCCATCGCCGCGACCCTGGCCTGGTACCGGACCCGGCCCGGCACGCAAGCGTGATGACGATGTCCCAGGCTGATAGCCCCGTGACCGGTTTCCGGCCCTTCTTCAACCCCGCCACCGGCGGGTGGATCACCTACACCGCCATCGCCGAGGACAACCACGGGCAGCTGGCCGCCCATCGCCACGGCCACGGCCACGGCCACTAGCCAATGCGGCCCGTGACGGAGGATCCCGTGACCGTCGGCCCGCGGCTGGTCGCCTCCTGGTGAGTGAGCGGGACGCTGGCCAGCAGGGCGATCCCGAGCGGCAGAGCCAGCGGCAGTGCGTTGGCGGGCACGGCGATGCCCGAGTCGTCGGCGAACCAGCCGAGCACGCAGACCAGCCACATCAAGGCCAGGGTCATCGCCAGCAGCGGCTCGGCCGCGTAGCCGCGGGGAACTGCCTTGACCGCGAACCAGGAGGGTCTCAGCAGGATCAGCCCCACCAGAATGATGATGGGCAGTACGGCCGGGCTTAGCGAGATGGAGTCGAGCATGGAGGTCAGCTTGCGCAGCAGCAGCCCTCCGGAGTGGCCATGGACCAGGTTCCCGGCAAACGACCCGATATCAGACTGCCCCGTGGCGGGGATGAGGTAATTGATCAACGCGAACACCGCGAACAGAGCCACCCCGCTGCCCAGCACCACCGCGACCCGCCGGACCGTGATCCTGATTCCGGCCATCGCCATGAGCAGGAGCAGGGCGCAGGGGACGATGGCGATCGTGCCGCCTACCTTCGCGCCGAACTGCGGCCAGCCGCACGCGATCACCGCGAAGAGCGCGACCGCGGACGCCGCGAGTAGCGCCCGGCCCCGGCCGTCGGCGGGCGGGTGCGGGTCCGGGGCGGGTGAGCGGGCCGGGCGGAGCAGCGTGTTGCCCGCCCAGGCGATCGCGATCACGGCGCAGACGGCGTACAGCCCGATCCCGGCCCCGCCGATCCCGTAGAACCGGCCGCCCTGCAGGACGGACAGGCCGAACGGTGAACCCAGCTGCAGCCGGGAGCCGGTGATCACGTCCAGCCCGACGATCAGGACGGTCATCGCGGCGACGGCGCCTGGTGGCCCGAATGGATCCCGCCGCCAGGGCCCGGCCAGGGCGATCGCGCTCACCGCCACCGTCCACGCCACGGTGAGCCCGTACTGCCAGATCGCCGGGTGCGACATCAGCCACCATGGCACCAGGTTGGCCAGGAACGAGCCGGCCGGGACCGCACCCGTGATGGTGCCCGCGAGCCGCCACAGCGCCGCCCGGCGGCGCCGCCGGTCCGGCTGGCCGCCCCAGAAGAGCAGCCCTATGCCGATGAACACGACCAGGTCAACCGCGACGTAGATCCGGAAGAAGATTTGGCGCGTGCTCATCCACACCTGGGCGGTGGTGTCCTGGCCGATGAGCCCGCGGAGGGTGGGAGCGAGCGCGCCGCGGCCGGAACGGGTGATCTGCGAACCAGGCAAGCCCACCGGGCGGGGCCGGCCGCGCCAGCCGAGCACCGTGGGCGTCAGGTCGGTGAGCACCACCATCCCGGCCTGCCGCGTCGAGGGGGCATCGAGCTGACCTGACCGGTACGCCGGGCCGCTGATCACGATGGCCTGCAGGTGCGGAGGGAGCGTGGTGGACCCCAGCCCCGCCACCATCAGTGTCGTTCCGGCGGGCAGTTCGGCGGTGATGGCGGCGATCTCGGCGTCGGCGTCCCGCAACGCGGCGGCGCGGGCGCCGCCGCGGCCGGACGCGCCGGGCAGCGACCCGAGATCGACCACGGTCAGCGGGCACCGGGCCAGGACCGCCCGGCTGATGCCGGAGACGGCGGGGAGGTAGGAGCCGACGTGACCCTCGGGGCCGGCCAGCGCCAGGGCAGCACCAGGGCCGACCGCCGTCGCGCAGTTACCCGGGCCAGCGGCCGAGGCCAGCAGTCCCCACCGGGGGCTGTACTTCAGCGTGTCGTTGTAGGAGACCAGAGAAGGCATGGCCGCGACCCGCGCCGGGCCGGGCACGCCCGCCTGACCGGCCCGAACGGTCACGGCCGGGAGCGCCGGGCACGGGCCCGTACTGGTGTGCGGTGCCTGCGCCCGGTCCCCGCCGTTGAGCGTCAGCCACGCGTCGGCGGGGCACGTGTGCGGGCCCACGGCGAAGGTGACCAGCGACCCCGGAGAGCCTGCCCGGGCCATCGCCCAGAGCGCGGGCGTCGCCGATGCGGATACGTCGGTCCAGCGCAGCCCGGAAAGCCCGACGATGACGACATGCGGCGAGGCGGCCGGCCCGGGTTTGCCTGCCGCCTGGGCCGGGCCGGAGCCCATCCCGCTCAGGGCGGCCGCCAGCGCCGCGGCCACGGCGAGGGCGCCGAGCAGCATCCGGCGGGCCCACGTCGCTTTCACGGGGCCACGCTATCTGGCCCCGCACTGTCGCGTCGCGGCCACAGCCGGCCCGGAGGCCCAAATCGACGCAACCACCGCGTGGCCGGCCCCTCAGGTCTGGTGCGCGGTGAGGGCGACCGCGGCGTTGAGCGCGTCCAGGGCCGAACTCTGCCGGCTGGCATCTGCCCGGTCGAAGGGGCCACCCCAGCGGAACCCGAACTGATTATCCGCATTCCTGGCGTTGTCCCAGATCGAGCGGGCATTGGCGAGGATGAACGAGCGGTAGCCGGGGCGAGGGCTCGGCCGGCAGAAGTCGCAGAGGTAGCGGACGAAGATGCCCTTGAACTGCGTATGGTCCCCCTTGGGAGCTGCCGTGGCTTCGCCGGGCTCAGCGAGGATGCCGGGCACGCCGGCCGACGCCGGGCTGGCCAGCCGGGCCAGCGTGGCGTCGGCGATCGATTCTCCCTGCTCCAGGTAGCCGCGGTCACCGCTGATCTCGTGCAGCGCGGCCAGTCCGCCGAGAATCACGCCCTGGTTGTAGGTCCACGTCGTGCCGCCGTTGTTCGCGCAGGCCGCGGTGAGCCCATCGTTGACCAGACCGCTGGTGCCGATCATGCCGCTGGCGCGCAGCCACTCCCACTCGCGCAGCGCCCACGAACGGTAGTGGTCCCCGGCGCCGGGGACACGCTGATGCAAGCGGGCCGCCAGGGTGAGGAACAGCTCGTTGGTGATCGCGTTCTTGTATTTCCGGTCCTCGTTCCACCACAGGCCGCCGCCGCACGTGCCATCCCAGCCGGCCGTGTTGCGGTCGAAGATGGATCGGGCGGCCTCCAGATAGCGGCGGTCGCGGGTCAGGTCATAAGCCGCCACCCAGGCCAGTGCCCACCAGGCGTTGTCGTCGTAGTAGCGGTTGGCGAAACCCCGGTGCCATCGCCGGGCGGCCCTGAACGTCGTCTCGATGACCCCGGCGTAGCTGCGGTCCCCGGTCCACTGCGTGTACCCAATGACCGCCGTGAGCGCGTTGGCGCTGTTCCACCACCCGGTAGTCGCCCACAAGCCCCGCCACGGCCGGTACCAGTGCTGCAGCGCTGCGGTCCCGGCGGCGGCATAGCCACGGTAGTCGGGCTCCGCCATCTCATTATCACCCCCGGCGGCCGCCGATCCGGCTTGGCCTGCGACCCGGCCGGCCCGGAAAGCGTGAAATGAACGGACGGTGGCGGACCAGATAACGAGCCATCGGCATGACGAGCTTTCCGGTTGCCAGCCTAGACTGGGCCAAGATCTGCATGGCGGCAGGGCCGGTCGCAGGGCGACGAAGGCATCTGGTGCCTAAAACGGGGTGGCGCGGGGAGACCAGTGCCGAAAGCAATAGCTCAGGTCGCCGATGGAGGAATGGCCCACGTGACACAGGCGTCCGTCAATTCGGCCGAACTGACCGGAACTGATGGTCCCGTCGACGAATATGGATCGGCGGGCCCAGTCGAGCGGCTCATGAGTGCGGTCATCCGCACGCTGGCCTGGAGCAGACTCTCCAGGCCGAAGGTCGCCGTCACCGTATCCCTAGTCGGTCTGCTGCTGGGCATCGCCGTCGGGGCCATGGCGCCGAACGCCGAGACGGTGCCCGTCAGGCTGCCGTTGTCGTCCATCCTGCCCTCGCTGAGCCACACCGTCATCATCCCCACGGCGCTGCTCTACACGGGGGTCATCCTCTCCGGCCTGGGGCTCGGCGGGATGCTATGGGCCCACAGCCAGGGGTGGCGCCCCAATCCGCGTTACCTGCTCATGGCGAGTACGGCCGTCGTCGCGGTCATGGTCAATATCGGCCCGGTCGGCTCATCGGATGCCGGGAGCTACGCGGCGTACGGCCGCATAGCCGCGCGCGGCGGCAATCCGTACACGACCAACCCGCAAGCGTGGGGGGACAGCGCGTACACGCGGATCGTCGGGTCGCTATGGAGGAAGCAGCCGTCCGTGTACGGCCCGGTCGCCACCGCAATGCAGAGGTTCGCAGCGTCAATCGGCGGCACGAACACCGCCACCACCGTCTGGATCCTGATGATCCTCAACGGCGCTGTGTTCCTCGGGGTCGGCCTGCTGCTCCTGAAGACCTCTGACGACCCGGTGCGGGCCACGCTGTTCTGGACCGCGAACCCGGTGCTCATTCAGCAGTTGGTCGGCGGCGGTCATCTGGATACGTTCGTGGCAGCAGGGGCCATCTGCTCGATCCAGCTGGCACGTCGCGTCTCGAACTGGCGCGGGGACGTACTGGTCGGCATATTGATCGGGCTGGCCTGCGGGATAAAGATCTACGCGGTGCTTATCGGAGTCGGGCTCGCGTGGCCGCTGCTTCGCCGGCACGAATGGATGCGTGTCGCCCGGATCACGGTGGTGTCACTGGCGACGCTCGCACTGGAATACAGCTTCTACGGGGTTGATGCGCTGAAGCCGCTGGTGGGCGGGCTGAAGCTGGTTACCCTGCCATCGCCGTGGTGGTCCGTCCAGAAGATCGGGCTCGCGCTCGATGTCAGCCAGACCACCATGGCCATGGTCATCAGCTGCCTCTGGCCGATCGCCTTGATCGTGGTCGCCTGGCTGATCCACCGGCGGATCTCGTCAGATCAGCCACGGGAAGTCGTGTGGCCATTTGCGCTGACATTCGCCTGGGTCCTCGTCGCGCCCTGGGTATTCGCGTGGTACACGGCGGTCGCATGGGCCGCGCTCACCCAGGTTCCGCGCAACCGGATGACCCGGTGGCTGGCGATTGTCACCGTTCTGCTCGCCCTCGTTCTTTCCAGCGGCGGCCAGGCTGCGCTAGGGCAATGATGAGAACGGGTCCACCCGGGCTCTGACGACTTCAGCCCCAGGGGATCACAGATCGTCTTCCCGGCTGCCGGGCCCATACGAGTCGAAGTACTTGTCATCGGTTTCGACCCGGGCATCGTCCACTTCCGCGGCCCTCTTGATCTCATCCACCCGGGGGCTGTCGTGTCCGCTGGGGCGAAGCCATGGGCTCAGCGTCTGGAACCGGGGGCCTGCCACCGGCAGCAGCAGACCAATAATGCCGATCACCAGCAGGATGATGCCCACGATGTTCACGTTCACGTCGGGTATGGCGCTTCCCGAGACGGCAAGCGACAAGATCGCGCCCACCGCGATGAGGAACAGGGCCGTGCCGGTACTCAGCGCCCGCCGCCCACCGGACCGGCCAGGCGGGCCAACCACGCTCATCGGATCGCCCAGGCAATGAGGCCCATGACCGACTCCTTGTCATCCGCCTGACGGTACCGGCCCGCGCACGAGGAGCTCTGCAGCCCGGGACGCGGCATCTGGCCGGGCAACTGCCGGGGTCTGGGCAGTTTTTTCAGCGTACGCTTTGCCGGTCCCTCCGATAAGGAGGGCAAGGTCACCGCGCCAGCCCGCAGACGTCCCACGGTCAGGGGGAGCGCTTTCAGTGGATTCGGCTGAAAACGCTCCCCGTAATGGCACCTACCTGGAGACTGGATGCGTCGCTTCCAGAAAGCTGGAACTATAT
>JBEKCN010000166.1:0-6894 GCA_050014855.1 Streptosporangiaceae bacterium
TCACCGCCGTGATTCTTGCCGTCATCGCCGTGGTGCTGGTCATCATCGGCGTCATCTACCTGGCGGAGCCGTCCAGTTCGCTGCCGAGCGTGATCCCCGGGCACCTGGCGGGGTCGGCCAAGCACCACCCGCTGCGCGGCGGGGGCTGCCTGGTGCTGGGTGCGATCTTCTTCGTCGCAGCCTGGTTCGCATTGTCGTTCCAGCCGAAGGCAGCGGCCCCCGCAGCCGACCACCAGAACTCACCCGCCCCCCGGCGCTGACCGCGACGGGCTGAGCCCGCCGTCCGGCGCCGGCTACTGGCGACCGTGCGGCCGGCCGGTCAGCGGGCTAACCGGCAGCGAGCGCCGCCTCCAGGTCGGCCAGCAGGTCGCGGTAGTCCTCCAGCCCCACCGACAGCCGGACCAGGTCGGCCGACACCTCCAGCGGCGACCCTGCCACCGATGCGTGCGTCATCCGGCTCGGGTGCTCGATCAGTGACTCCACTCCCCCGAGCGACTCGGCCAGCGTGAACAGCTGGGTGCGCCCACAGACCGCTACGGCGGCCTCCTCGCCGCCCCGCACCCGGAAGGAGACCATCCCGCCGAACCCGCTCATCTGCCTGGCCGCGACCGCATGTCCCGGATGGGATGGCAGGCCCGGGTACAGCACCTGCGCCACCGCCGGGTGGCGGCCAAGCATCTCGGCGACCTGGGCCGCGCTGTCGCAGTGCCGGTCCATCCGCACGGCGAGCGTACGTACCCCCCGCAAAGTGAGCCACGATTCGAACGGCCCGGGCACCGCGCCGGTCGCGTTCCGCAGGAACGCCGCGCGCTCCGCAACCTCGGCGTCGGCGGTGACCAGGGCACCGCCAACCACGTCGGAGTGCCCGCCCAGGTATTTGGTGGTGGAGTGCACCACCACGTCCGCGCCGAGAACCAGGGGGCGCTGTAGCCGCGGCGATGCGAACGTATTGTCCACGACCAGCAACGCGCCCGCCTCATGAGCGACCTCGGCCAGGGCCGCGATGTCGGCGATGCCCAGTAGGGGGTTGGTAGGCGTCTCCACCCAGACGACGCGGGCCGGCTGGTCGGTCAGGCAGCGGCGGACAGCGGCCAGATCAGACAGGTGTACCGGGACGTAATCCAGGCCCCAGCGGGCGA
Source organism: Streptosporangiaceae bacterium (assembly GCA_050014855.1). GTDB lineage: Bacteria > Actinomycetota > Actinomycetes > Streptosporangiales > Streptosporangiaceae > Bog-532. Next base: position 1,140 of record JBEKCN010000166.1, read on the forward strand.
GCACGGCAGCGAACAGCCGGTACGTGCCCCCGTAGGCGTCATCGGGGATGATCACCCGGTCGCCCGGCGAGCACACGGCGCGGATCAGGCAGTCCTCTGCGGCCATGCCGGAGGCAAAGGCCAGGGCCCGGGTCCCGGTCTGGGTACTTCCTTCCAGCGCGGCCAGGCATTCCTCCAGGGCACTGCGGGTGGGGTTGGCGGTGCGCGAGTACTCGAAACCGCCGCGCAGGCCGCCCACTCCGTCCTGCTTGAACGTCGAGGTCTGGTAGATCGGCGGCACCACCGCCCCGGTCAGCGGGTCCGGGTCCTGCCCGGCGTGGATCGCCAGCGTCTCGAAGCCGGGCGCGGACGGCGCCGCCTCGGTGCCGTCCGGATCGGCTTGTCTCTGTCCCGCCCCGGTCACGTCAGATCGCCGGCCAGGAAGGTAAGCAGGTCCTGCCGGGTGAGCAGGCCGGCCGGCTTGCCGTCGACGTAGACCAGGGCCGCGCCGGCTTGTTCCAGCGCCGTGACCGCCCTGCTCACCGTCTCACCCGAGCCGACGGTCGGCAGCGGTGCCGACATGTGCCCGCTCAGCGCGTCGTCGGGCCGGGCCCGGCCGGTGACCAGCGCGTCCAGCAGGTCCCGCTCGACGATGGAGCCCACCACTTCGGCCGCCATCACCGGCGGCTCCTCGTTGACCACCGGCAACTGGGAGACGTCGTACTCGCGCAGCAGGGCGATGGCCTGCGCGACGGTCTCCCCGGGATGTGCGTGCACGAACTCGGGAATTTCCCGCTCCTTCCGGGCCAGCACGTCGCTGACAAGCGGCTCCCCGGTCTGGGCGGACAGAAAACCGTAGTCGGCCATCCACTCGTCATTGAAGATCTTGGAAAGGTAGCCGCGGCCGCCGTCGGGCAGCAGCACGACGAACACGTCACTGGGCTCCGCACTCCGGGCGGTCCGGAGTGCGGCGGCGACAGCGAGCCCGCTGGAGCCACCTACCAGGAGCGCCTCCTCACGGGCTAGCCTGCGCGTCATGCGGAACGACTCGGCGTCGGTGACCGCGACGACCTCGTCACAGACGGCCCGGTCGTAGGTCTCCGGCCAGATGTCCTCACCCACGCCCTCAACCAGGTAGGGGCGGCCCGAACCGCCGGAATACACCGAGCCTTCCGGGTCCGCGCCGATGATCCTGACCCGGCCCCCGGACACGTCCTTGAGATACCGGCCCGCGCCGCTGATCGTCCCGCCGGTACCGATCCCGGCCACGAAGTGAGTGATACGGCCGTCGGTCTGAGCCCAGATCTCCGGGCCCGTGGACGCGTAGTGGGAGGCGGTATTCTCCGGGTTGGCGTACTGGTCGGGCTGCCAGCCGCCGGGCAGCTCGGCGGCTGTCCGGCGGGCCACGCTGTAGTACGAGTCCGGGTGCCCCGGTGGGACCGAGCTCGGGCAGACGAGGACGTCGGCCCCGTACGCGCGCAGTACGCTCAGCTTGTCCGCCGCGACCTTGTCCGGGCAGACGAACACGCACTTGTAGCCGCGTTCGGCGGCTACGATGGCCAGCCCCACGCCGGTATTGCCCGACGTCGGCTCGACGATCGTGCCACCCGGCCGGAGCTGTCCGGAGGCCTCCGCGGCCTGGATCATACGCAGGGCGATCCGGTCTTTGACCGAGCCACCCGGGTTGAAATACTCCACCTTCGCCAGGACGTCAGGCCCGGCGCCCGCCAGCCGCAGTTCACGGGTGACCTGGCGCAGCCTGACCAGCGGCGTATTGCCGACCATCTCGGTCAAAGAATCGAATACCTGCATGCTCGTCGCGGTTCCTTCACAGGCAGGGCCAATGGCCCGTGCGGGCCGGGCCCGGCGGTTGTCCTGGCCGCTCTGACGTTATCCGACGCCCGGTCCCCCGGTACGCCCGCGCTGCGACGACATACGCTACTAACCAGTAGTTGACGCTCCACGAAGGAGGCCGGTGCCATGCCGGAGGCAGTTGTCGTCGCGACGGCGCGATCCCCCATTGGCCGCGCGTTCAAAGGTTCACTTACCAGTATCAGGCCGGACGACCTGGCCGCGCAGATCATCACGGCCGCGCTGGGCAAGGTGCCGCAGCTCAATCCGGAGGACATCGAAGACCTGCTGCTGGGCTGCGGCCTGCCCGGTGGCGAGCAGGGCTTCAACCTGGCCCGCGTGGTGGCGGTGCTGCTCGGTCACGATCAGCTGCCGGGGACCACCGTGACCCGCTACTGCTCCTCGTCGCTGCAGACCACCCGGATGGCCTTCCACGCCATCAAGGCCGGCGAGGCGGACGTGCTGATCTCGGCGGGCGTCGAGTGCGTCAGCCGGTTCGTCAAGGGCAGCAGCGACAGCTGGCCCGACACCCACAACGCGGCCTTCGCCGACGCCGAGGGCAGGACGCAGCGGGCCACCGAGGGCGGTGCCGGCACCTGGCACGACCCGCGTGCGGACGGCAACATCCCCGATGCCTACATCGCGATGGGCGAGACCGCGGAGAACGTGGCGGGCCTGCGCGGCATCACCCGGGCGGAGCAGGACGAATTCGGCGTCCGGTCGCAGAACCGGGCCGAGAAGGCCATCGCCGACGGGTTCTGGCCACGTGAGATCACGCCGGTGACGCTGCCGGACGGCAGCACCGTGTCGGCGGACGACGGCCCGCGAGCCGGGACGACGTTGGAAAAGCTGGCGGCGCTCAAGCCGTCGTTCCGGCCGGACGGCACCGTGACCGCCGGCAACTGCTGCGCGCTCAACGACGGCGCGGCCGCGGTCATCATCATGAGCGACACGAAGGCCGCCGAGCTGGGCATCACCCCGCTCGGGCGGATCGTCTCCACGGCGGTGTCGGCGCTCTCGCCGGAGATCATGGGCCTCGGCCCGGTCGCGGCCTCGCGCCGCGCCCTATCACTGGCGGGGATGGCCATCAGCGACATCGACCTAGTGGAGATCAACGAGGCGTTCGCCGCCCAGGTCATCCCGTCCTACCGTGAGCTCGGCATCGACCTGGACAAGCTGAACGTCAACGGGGGCGCGATCGCCGTCGGGCACCCGTTCGGCATGACCGGGGCCCGCATCACGACCACGCTGCTCAACAGCCTGCAGTTCCATGACCAGACGGTCGGGCTGGAGACGATGTGCGTCGGCGGCGGCCAGGGCATGGCCATGGTCATCGAGCGGCTGTCCTAGCTCGGGCTTGCCGGACTGGGCGCCCCGTCCCGCGCGACCGCGTCGCCGGGGCAGGGCGCCCATCCGGGCCGCCCCGCGGGCGTATGCCCCAGGACACGCCAAAGGCCACTGACGTGACAACGTGCCAACGAGGGGATTAACCCGTCATTAAGGAAAGGTTGGAACCAGGCCTTGCCAGGCGCGGGACGGTGAGGCAGGCTCACAGCAAGAGGCTTCGCCCCCATGGAGGTGCCAATTGCCGCTGACCCGCTCTCTGGAGACGCACAAGAATCTTATTGCACGCATACCCCGCGTCACAGGCAGTGACCTCCGTGAGTGGTTCATGCGCCTTGAATCCGGCCCGGCGTTCCTGCGCTGCGAAGAGCGCGCGCAGTGGCTCGCCGACGAGCACGGTATCTCCCACGGCTACGCCAACGCCCTCGTGCACGAGTACGAGATGCGCCGGCGGCTCAGGCTCAACAGCGTCTGATCCCGCCCTGGCCTCGTGAGCGTAGAGCGCGCCCGGCAATTCCTCCGCGCCCATCACCGGGCCGTCCTGGCCACTCTCCGCGCTGATGGCCGCCCGCAGATGTCGCCGGTAACCTGCGGCGTGGACGCGGACGGCCGCCTCCTGATCAGCACCCGCGAGACGGCGGTCAAGACCCGCAACCTGAGACGGGACCCATTCGCGTCGCTGTGCGCGTTCACCGACCAGTTCTTCGGCGAATGGGTCCAGGCCGAGGGAACGGCTGAGGTGGTCTCGCTGCCGGAGGCCATGGAACTTCTGGTCGATTACTACCGTGTGGTCGCCGGTGAGCATCCGGACTGGAGTGACTACCGGACGGCCATGGTGCGGGAACGTCGGGTCATCGTCCGGGTGACCCTTTCCCGGGCGGGGCCGACCGTCAGCGGCTGAAATGACTGACCAGCGCCCGCATTCCGGTGAGCGCATCGGCGGCGAATGCCACCGCAGCGGCCGCCCCCAGGGCCCCGCCACCGCCGGGATGCGGCGACCACATGCCGCTGCCGGGCAGGCAGCCGGAGCAGCGCCGCCATGATCCTGGGATCGACCGAACCGCCGGCGCCCCGCCGGCCGCCGGCCGCTGGCCCGTCCGCGAGAAGCGCGAGGTCAGGAGCCGGTACCTCCCGGCGACGGCGCCGCCACCGCGAGATACTGACGTTCAGCGCCGTGCGCACAACCCACGCTGCCGGGGCCGGGTGCCTACTAACCGTGCGCCATGACGCCCAGGCCCTGGCGAAGGCCTCGTCCACCAGGTCCTGCGCCGCGTCCCGGTCGCCAGCACTCACCAGGACGATGAACCGGCACTCATTTTTGAATTCGCGGTAGAACTCCGCGAAGTCCAGTCGCTGGGATCTCAGACCCTTTCAACGCGCAGTCGCTTTACGCCGGTTACCTGGCTCGCGCCGACGCCGGCCTGCCGACCCAGGCACGACGTCACGCGCCAAGCCTCCAGGAGTGCCCGACCCCCGCTGATGATGGCGAATAGGACAGCGCTACCGTCCTACGCTGCCGCAGCAACCTAAGCCCGCATTCCGCTGAACCTGTCCAGTTACCCGCCCAGCGACCCCGCGCGCCCGCTAAGGCCATGTCTCGCCCTAACTGGGCGCCTTGCGCTGCACGTGCATCCGCGCGGGAATTAGCACAGAGAATGACCACCTAAGCTGGGATAACAGTTCTGAACCCCCGGATTGAATGCACAGAAGCGAAACGCCGGCCGGCTATTAATGCTCCGGCCACCAAGACAGAAGCCGCCACGGGAACGTTAACGTCCGCCGGACAACCTGGGCGATCCGGGCACACCAGTAATTCGCCTGCTCAATGGTGCGGTGTGCCCCCGGTCGGACTCGAACCGACACTAGCGACCCTTTTAGGGGGGCGGCCTCTGCCCTTGGGCTACGGGGGCTGGCCAATAATACCCCGCAGATTTTGATATTCGTAGGGCCGCCATATTCGGACCAACAAAGTAAGGTCGGGTATGTTTATGGGATTAGCCATTAACGAGCAATGAGTGCACAGCGTAACCATCTGGTGGCAAAAACATAAACGCTGCGTAACCAGAGCTGAGCATTAGTGCCCTCGATAGTCGCTCGCGCCTCATTGGCTATCAAATAGCTCACACGATAGGCATGCTCGCCACCTGGGCAAATACATTCTGCTTGTGCATCTGCACGGTTGAACCATGAAATACCGAGATAAATCGGTCGTCGACCAGGTCACAGTGTTGTTCCGGGGGCTGTGTTGGCCCGGGGGGCTGTGCTGGCCCGGGGGGCTGTGCTGGCATCGCTGGGCCGGTAACGAACCGTCGGTGTGTTCCGGCAAGCCTGAGAAGCCTCGAGCGCGACGGAAGATGGCGTCGAGCATCTCCGGGGTGACGCGACCGGTGAAGGTGTTCTGCTGACTGGGGTGGTAGCAGCCGAGCAGCAGGACCGGCGGGGCCGCCGGATCGGGTGGCCGGACCTGCGCCTCGGCGCCGTGACCGAATGGGGGCCGCCGGGCCGGCAGCACGAAGCCGGCCGCGCGCAGTACGGGCCAGAGTGCCTGCCAGGCGAAGCCGCCCAGGCAGACGATGACCCG
>JBEKCN010000167.1:0-6890 GCA_050014855.1 Streptosporangiaceae bacterium
CCCGGTCAGCACCGATCGCGCTGGACTGAACGCGCTGGTTGGGCGCCTCGCGGCGACCTTACCGCCCACCACCGTCAAGTCTGGCTGCTGCGGGCCACCATGGTGGGACTTCACCAAAAACACGCCGGCGCGGCGAGGGTGGACGTGACACATTCCACCCGGCAACGCATATTTGCAGGGGAAGGGAAAAGCCTGGACGGCAGAGCCGGGCGCCGGGGAACATCAGGACGGTTCAGGGCACACGGAACCGCCCGGGTACGCCAGAAGAAGGCCCTGACCTTCACCCTGACCTGCGGGAACAGGGTCACCAGGCCGGTTCTGGCCTAACGGGTACCAGGCAGCCGGCGGTACCTATTGAACACGTACCACCGGCCGCCAGCCAGGCCCCGTATGAGGCCCGCACATCGTGCGAGCACAAGAGAATAGGGACGCCCTATCAGGAAGGCGTCCCTATTTCGCCTTGCGAGATCTTTCTGTCGTTTGCCCTGTTGTGCCAGTGCTCGTCATGTGAGCGCTGGCTCGCGGCCCGCCACAAGGAGCTCATCATCGCTGGCTCCCGCTGCGAGTGCATCATTCTCGCCCTGGAGCCGCATAAGCTCAGCTTCCAGGTCTCGCACTCGCTGCTGGAGTCGGCGCATCTCTGAGATCATCCGAGGATCGGGACCGCCAACGTGGCCAAGTAGAGCCTTCGCCATGGTATGGGGTCCTCCACGCTGAGTGACCAGAGTGGGCACACACTAAAGTCACGCTTAGCTGCGCGCATTAACATATCTAGGTTCTCACTAAGCGCTTTGCTGGTCAAGTTGAGCGCCCACGTAGCGACTGTTATTTACCTTACATCCAGGAATGGTCCCCTCGGAAGTGCCAGCGCACGGTAGCGGCCAGCGGTTAGCGTTCGGCGAAACCCCGCAGGTCTCCGCGGGGAGTGCCCCAGCGGTGCGTCACGCGGGTCAGCCGGCCAGGCGTCCGGCCGCTCTCCATCTCGCTGAGCAACCGCCGGCAGTCCCGCTCCCGCCCCTCCGCGACGACCTCCACGCGGCCGTCTTCGCAGTTCGTCGCGGAGCCGGAAAGACCCAGCTCGGAAGCCTTCTGCCGGACCCAGGCGCGGAATCCGACCCCCTGTACGCGCCCGCCGGCCCAGGCCGTGAGCCGGGCGGTCGCCTCGCCGTCCGCCCTGTCGTCCGTCGTCACCAGCGGCCGTTCCGGGGCCGGGGCTGGCAGCGCGGGCAGGTGTAGGCGGACCGGTTCATGAACGGATCCCGGCGCACCGGCGTCCCGCAGCGCGGGCAGGGCCGGTCCGCCTGCCCGTACACCGCGAGGGACCGGTCGAAGTAGCCGCTCTCCCCGTTCACGTTCACGTAGGCGCTGTCGAACGACGTGCCGCCCGCGGCCAGCGCGGTGGTCATCACCTCGCGCACGGCCGCCACCAGCCGGGCGATCTCGGGCCGGGTGAGCGTGTCGGTGGCGCGCGCCCAGTGCAGCCGGGCCCGCCACAGCGCCTCGTCGGCGTAGATGTTGCCGACGCCGCTGATCAGCGACTGGTCCAGCAGGGCCCGCTTGACACCGGTCCGGCGGCGGCGCAGCGCCGCGGCGAAGGCCGCCTCGTCGAAGGCGGGCTCCAGCGGGTCCGCGGCGATATGCGCGATGGGCCGGGGCAGCTCCGCCCCGCCCGGGACGAACAGCAGGTGCCCGAACGTCCGCTGATCGGTAAACCGCAGGTCCGGCCCGTCGTCGGTAAACGTGAACACGGCCCGCACGTGCGGTGACAGCGGGCGCGCGGGATCCCCAACGAGCAGTTGCCCGCTCATGCCGAGATGGGCGAGCAGCGCGTCCTCGCCGACCGGCAGCCAGAGGTACTTCCCGCGGCGGCGAGCGCCCTCGATCCGGCGGCCCGCCAGGGCGTCCTCGAAGTCGGTCGGACCGGCCAGATGGCGCCGGACGGCCCGGGGATGCAGGACACTTACCTTGCCGATCGTGCGGCTGGCTACGTGGCGCTCCAGGCCCTGGCGCACGATCTCAACTTCGGGGAGTTCGGGCACGCCTCACGGCTCCGGATCGCATCCCTGGCGATCAGCGTGCCCGGCCGACGGGTCGTCCGGCTCTTCGGCCGCGATGCGGGCGCTGATCGCCATCCAGGCCGTCTCGGCGGCCTGCTGCTCGGCGGCCTTCTTGGAGCGTCCCTGGCCGCTGCCCAGGACGGTCCCGCCGACCCTGACATACGCCTGGAATGACTTCTGGTGATCGGGACCGCTCTCGGTGACCTGATAGTCGGGCACGCCGAGGAGCTGCGCCGCGGTCAGCTCCTGCAGTGACGTCTTCCAGTCGAGCCCGGCGCCCAGCCGGGCCGAACGCTCGATGACCGGGTCGAACAGGCGGTGCACCAGCCCGCTGGCCTGCTCGAGCCCGCAGTCGATGAAGACCGCGCCGATGACCGCTTCGAGCGTGTCCGCCAGAATCGACGGCTTGTCCCGGCCGCCGGTCCCTTCCTCGCCCCGGCCGAGCCGGATGAAGGCGCCCAGATCCAGCCCGCGGGCCACACCAGCCAGGGCGGTCATGTTGACGACGGCGGCCCGCAGCTTGGCGAGCTGGCCCTCCGGCAGGTTCGGGTAACCGCGGAACAGCGTGTCGGTCACGACGAGGCCCAGCACCGAATCGCCCAGGAACTCCAGGCGCTCGTTGGTGGGCAGGCCGCCATTCTCGTACGCGTAGGAACGGTGCGTCAGGGCACGCTCCAGGATTTCGTCGCCGAGCGGCACGCCGAGAGCAGCCGAAAGCTCGGCAGGATCCCGGCCTGCGGCGGCCCCGCTGTCACGGGGCCCATCCCTAACGACGCCCACTGCACGCCTCCTCCAGGCACTCTCGCTCTGGCCTGGTCAGCGACCCCGCCGTGGGCGCCGCGGTCGCGGAGCCACATTCTGCCGACCGTGCCGGTCATGGGTCAGGACGGCATCAGCACCTGGCGGCGCCGGTATGTGCCGCACGTCGGGCAGGCAACATGCGGAAGCTTGGGGTCATGGCACTGCGGGCAACTGACGAGCGTGGGCGCGGCCGACTTCCACTGCGAGCGCCGCGAACGCGTGTTGCTGCGTGACATCCTCCGCTTGGGAACCGCCACCTCAGCCCTCCTGTCGGTCTCCGGCGCCATCATGGCGGCCGGTCTGGTCTTCCTGGTCAAATCCATTGAACTGACGCAGCGCCTCCCACACGGGGAGAACGGCGTCCTCATGCCCGTGCCCGGGCCCGGCGTCGGCCAGCCGGACCCCGCACGTGACACACAGGCCCGCGCAGTCGTCCGTGCAGAGCGGTGACAGCGGCAGCGCCAGCACGATCGCGTCGCGCAGCACCGGCTCGAGGTCGAGCAGGTCACCGTCCAGCAGCAGGTCGTCCTCGCCGTCTTCGGCCGCGGGTGGCTCGTAGTGGTAGAGCTCCTGGAAGGTAGCTTCCACCGATGAGGTCATCGGCTCGAGGCAGCGGGCGCACTCGCCAGCCACAGGCGCTGTTGCGGTACCCGTGACGAGAACACCCTCGGACACCGCCTCCAGCCGCACAGACAGCTCAACGTCGGCCCCTGCGGGCACTTCCGCCAGCTCGACGCGCAGCGAACCGGGCGCCGGGATGGTACGGGTATCTTCCCGCGCGGCACCGGGCTGGCGTCCCAGCGCTCGTGTATCGAAGACGAGCGCTCCGCGCGGGTCGAGGGTCGTTGGGGATTTCCTGCGTGCATGAGGCATGACAATTACCGGTAGTGGTTGGTACTGGACGGTCAAGCTTACAGAGAGCTGGCAACGTTACCCAACTCGGCAGGCAGCCGCCCCATTCCCCACGGTCACCTACCGTAGCTCATGATTCCGCGAGACGGGCCCGGAGTCGGCCGATCACCTGCTCGGGCACCAGGCCGCTGACGTCTCCCCCGTACTTCGCCACCTCCCTGATCAGGCTGGAGCTCAGGAACGAATACAGCGGGTTGGTCGTCATGAACATCGTCTCGACCTTCGCCATGCTGTAGTTCATCTGAGCCATCTGCAGCTCGTAGTCGAAGTCGCTGACGGCGCGGAGGCCCTTGACGACGGCCGAAATCCCGTTCGCCTCGCAGAAGTCCACCAGCAGCCCGTGGAAGCTGTCCACCCGGACGTTGCCGTACTGCGTGCTGACCTCGCGGAGCATCTCCATCCGCTCCTCGACCGTAAACAGGCTCTTCTTAGTGATGTTGATGAGGACGGCCACGACCACCTCGTCGTAGAGCCGGGAGACCCGGCTGATGATGTCGAGGTGCCCGTTGGTAACGGGGTCAAATGAACCGGGGCAGACGACACGACGCACGCTGCTCACCTTTCTCGCTGGGCTGGGCTCACGGCTCGGGAAGAGGGCGTCCGGCGGCGTGACCGTACCAGAGCATGGCCTCGCCGTATCTGCGGGACCGGCCCGCGGTAAAACCGTCCGGCCAGCGCAGAGGGTCCGATCGGGCGGCCCGTTCGATGATGACGAGGGCTCCGGGGGCGAGCCAGCGTCCGGTGCTCAGCGCCCCGAGGACCCCGGTGACCTGGCCGTCCCCGAGGGCGTAGGGGGGATCGGCGAAGGCGACGTCGTACGGATCGTCACCAGCGGGCAGGCCGCGCGCGAGCATCCGCTCCACGCGGTCGTTCACTAGGCGCGCGCCGGGCAGCGCGACCGCGCCGATATTGGCCCGGATCACTCCGGCCGCGACCGGATCCGCCTCGACCAGCAGCGCCGCCGTCGCGCCCCGCGACAGTGCCTCCAGGCCGAACGCACCTGAGCCGGCGTAGAGATCCAGCACCCGGGCGCCAGCAAAGGAGCCCAGCACCGATCCGGCCGCCGCGAACATCGCCTCGCGAGCGCGATCGCTGGTCGGCCTGGTCGTCCGCCCAGCCGGCACGGATAGCCGCCGTCCCCGCGCCTGGCCAGATATGACGCGCGTCATGCTCATAGTCTGCACGCCCATGCGTGCTGGCAGCCACCCGGCAAATCGGCGTGACCGAGGTAAGCCACTGATGTGGCCCCCCGTGCAGGACCGCGGCGCGGCGTAAGGTCGTGCCATGTGCAGAAGCATCAAGACGCTGCGCGCGCCATACGCCGAGCGGGTGACCGATGAGGACATGCACGCGGCCGCGCTGCAGTACGTCCGCAAGGTGAGCGGCTTCCGGGCCCCGGCCGCGCACAACGCCGACGCGTTCAACGAGGCGGTCGAGGCCGTCACCGCGGCCACCCGTACCCTCCTGGACCACCTGGAGGTCCGGAGCGCCGCGGCAAAAGCGTCGTTACCGGGCTACCGGCCGGGCGAGCCGGGGCGGGCCGTCCCCGTCCGGCCGGCAATTACGCCGAAGTGGTCACCGCCCTTGTCCAGGCGCTGTCGGTTCCCCAGTGCCTGGCCCGCAGCTGGCGAGCCAGATGCGACAAGTGCTTGCCGCAGTGAACGAAGCACTATTTGACGCAGACCAGGATCCAGTGCACGGGCTGCTGGCCCGGATGAGCTGGCGGGGAGAGCCCTGGATCGACAGCCGCTTCCGGTCGTTGGTCAGCACCGCCGCGGCACCGTCGATGTGCAGCCTTGCCCCCGACCAACGAGCAGCGCTTCGTCACAGTGGATCCGCGCACGCGGAAGCCCGGCCTTTCCCAGCAGGTCGATGGTTTCCCGGACCATCGCGGGAGGGCCCGCCACGTAGGCCTCGCAGTCACGGTGCGGCAGGTACCGGGCGGCGACCCGGCCCACGTTGCCCTGCACCCCGTCGAACGCGGGGTCATCGGAGGTGACCGGAATCACATTAAGCCCCGGCCAGGCATCGGCCAGCCGCCAGAGGTCCGGGAGGTCATACAGCTCCGCCCGCCGCCGGGCGCCGCAGAACAAGTAGATCTGCCGGGGGCAGGCGGCCGAATCCCGCACGGCCTGCTCGATAATCGCCTTGACCGGGGACAGCCCGGTACCGCCGGCCACGCACAGCAGATCCCGGTCCCCGGCGGCCGGCAACGTCATCGTGCCGAGCGGCGGTCCGAGCGTGAGCATCTGGCCCGGCCCAGAGTACTTAACCAGCGCGTTGCTGACCCACCCGCCCGGTATCGCCTTGACGTGCAGCTGGATGAGGCCGTCGTCGCGGGGACAGCCCGCGACCGAGTACGGCCGCCACACCCGCGGCCAACGCGGGGTCTGTACCGTGATGTGCTGGCCGGCCTGGAACGGCAGCGCCTGGTCGGGCGCGATCGTGAGCACGGAGATGCCCCGGTGGCGCTGCTCATTCGCTACCACCTCGCCCGACCACCAGGCTGGCGCCAGCGCACTGGCATCCTCCGCCGCCTTGATCATCAGTCCCGAGATGGCCCCGTATGCCTCTGTCCACGCCTGCTCGGCGGCCGGGGTGAAGGCAGGCCCGGCGAACGCCCGCAGCGTGCCGAGCAGCGCGTCCCCGACGGCCTCGTACATCCCCGGTTCCACACCGTACTTGCGATGGTCCCGGCCCAGCTGAGCGAGGTAGGCGGCCATCTCCTCGGGGGTGGTCAGGCTCTCCACGATCCGGACCAGCGCCTGCACCAGCCGGTCCCGCTGATCGTTCATGGCCGGAGGGAACAGGTCACGTAGCCGGGGGTAACGGGCGAACAGCTGGCCGTAGAAGAAGCCGGGGGCCTTGTCCCCGGCGCCCGCCACGATCGCGAACGTCTCCCGCACCGCCGCGACCGCCGAGTCGGACAAGTCGGCGGCCGGCGCCTCGCCGGGGAACGGTTCAGCCGGGGGCGGCTCAGCCGAAGACGCCTCAGCCGAAGACGCCTCAGCCGGGGGCGGCCCAACCAGGGCCGGCTCAGCCGGAGACCCCTCAGGCAGGGGCACCTCAGCCGGAGACCCCTCAGGCAGGGGCACCTCAGCCGAAGACGCCCCAGCCGGG
>JBEKCN010000168.1:0-6879 GCA_050014855.1 Streptosporangiaceae bacterium
CTGGTGAAGGGCACCTGCTCACCGCGCGCGGCAGCGTAATGGCGTTCAAGGCGGTGGCGGCGCAGACCGGCGGGGACTTCTCGCTGATGGAACGGACGCTGCCGCCGGGCGGCTCGAAACCGCCCGCACACCGGCATGTCAACTGCTCGGAGGCGTTCTTCGTGCTGGACGGGCCGGTCGCCTTCATTCTGGACGGCCGCGACCTGACCGGCGGGCCGGGCGATTTCCTGCTGGTCCCGCGCGGCGCCGCGCACACCTTCGGCAACGCCGGGACGGAGACGGCGCGGCTGCTCGTGCTGCACGCCCCGGCCATGGACGCCTACTTCGAGGAGCTGCACCGGCTCTGGGCGTCGGGCCAGCCTCCCGCGACCGAGCAGGAACGGGCCCTGATGGCCCGCTTCGGCATGGAACCCGCCTGAGGCCGACCGCCTGACCACAAACGGGCCTGGACTCAGCCTGGAGCCGGAATCAGCCAGCCAGCCCGGACTATGCGCGAAAAGGCAAAAAAGGTACGAATCAACGGGCTGCAAACAGTCACCCGTTTCGGCCATGTCACGCAAGGACCGCCCGGCGCCAGCATCAAATATTCGGCAATCAATCGCTGTTTAATGCGGTCAGCGAACCTGGCCAGTACATTGAGCAGCGATGTCCACGATTACGCAGATCCAGCTGCCCGGCGGCGAGGTCATCTACGCCCGGGTGAGCGGGCAGATGCCTTCCGCCGCGGCCGACGATATCGCACGCGATGTCGGTTTCTCCGATAAGATCCCCAAGCTCGCGAGCGAGCAACTGACGAAGCTGGCAGAAGGCGTTGTGAATAACGTCCGCGAAGCGGTCAGCCAGTTCGAGGCCGATGAGGTCAGCATCGACTTCGGGATCGAGTTCACGGGAAAGACAGGACGTGTGATTGGCGTGCTCGCCGAGGTCGGCGGCACCGCCAACGTCGTCCTGCACCTCACCTGGCGGGGCGGTAAAGGTCCCGCTCCCCAGAAATGAGCGAACGACGGCTCAGGCAATTGCTGCGCGACTGCCTGGTCCAAATCGAGAGCACCGACGGAGGCCCGGCGGGCAGCGGGTTTTTTGTGGCCCCAAACTACGTACTCACCTGCTCTCACGTGGTAAAACGGCCAGCCGAGGCCCCGGTGTCCGGAGAATCGCACGGCGGGCCGTGGTCGGGCACGGTCGCCTACGCGAGCCCGTCTCGCGCGCGCGGGGACGACGACGAGACCGCGATCTGGCCGGAGCCTGACCTCGCCGTCATCCGCCTGAACGACAGCTTTGCGCATCCATGCGTCCGGCTTGCCTCAGCCGAGCCCGAGGAGGGCTCGCAGCTGGTCGCGGCTGGCCGGCGCCTGCCGTTCGGGGATGTTCCGGGCGATTTCTTCTCCGCCACGATGGAGTACACGGGGAAGTTCCGGTACCTGATGCGGCTGCGGAACGAGAAGTTCGGGCGCGGAATGTCCGGTGGCCCGATCTTCGACCTCACTAATGGCGGGGTCTGCGGCGTAGCGAAACTGGCAGGTCCCGAGCAGGACGGGTATGCGGTCCCCATCCACCTCGCCTATGACCTGCCCGGCAATGTCGCCGGCGAGATGCTCCGCTCCCATGACCATTACCACAATGGCCATCGCGACTGGGTGCGGGCCCAGCGGGCGCTCTGGGCCGCAAAACCCCCGGACGCCGCGGCACTGCTGCCGCCCGACAGCGAAGCCGAACTGCTCGGGCTGCTCTCGCGGCTTCCCGGACCCGATCCGGCCCGGCTCGGCCAGCTCTATCGTGAGTGCGCCACTACGCTGCTGCACCCCGATCCGGGGCCCTTGCGAGAGCTGCGCGACGTCGCGTTGCGCCTAGCCGATAGCTTGCACGAGCGCGACAGGCCGCATCCAGTGATCATCTTTGCCGAACTGCTGGCCGCCAGCCACCCGGAACTGACCACTGACCTCCGCGACTGGTCGACCGCGGAGGCGACGCGGCAGGACAGACGCGAACAGCTGCTCGCGTGGCGAGCCGGCCCCAGGCAATCCACCCGGCCAGCGGGGACACAGGCCGATCCGATGTCCGTGGTGGTGCAACTCGAGCCGTGCGACCACGCATCCGGCCGATATGTCTATACGATCTGGCGCAACCGCGCGGACGCGGTCCTGATCGAGCGAGAAAATGAACCGCTCGAACTGACCGAAATCATCGCCAGGCTCAACGGAAAATTGCCGGCGGAACTCGGCGAGCTTCCCGGTGAGCATGTGATCGTCGAATTCATCCTGCCGCCCGAGCTATTCGACCAGCCAGTCCACTTGTGGCCGGTGTTCCGTAAGTCATATGTGCTTCTCGGGTACCGCTACCCGGTCGTCATCCGCGACTGGGAACGTTTCAACGACGCGGAAGACCGTAACCACGCGAAAATAAAATGGGACCGGCTCAGCAGGCTGAACACCACGCCGCTGCGGTGGCTTCGCTGTGTCGAGCGGCGCACACCCGAGCAGCTTTATCGCTGGTTTGAGGCGAAAATCGAACGCGCGACGCTCGGCATGCCCGGACCAGCCGACGCGTACACCGACGCGCTCAGCGCGGCGCTGGACGCGGGCGTGCGCGTCGCGCTGTGGCGGCAGGCCCGCTGCGAGGCGCACGACGACAAGGACAACAGCAGGAACAACAGCCCCTGCGACGGTATGCTTTTTCGGCAGGCCGCCAGGATGAAAGTGTCAACGGAGCCCGTTGACCTACTGCCTCAAAAACTGAAAGACCTGCGTCTTTCGCCCGGAATATTGAGCGAAAGCGTAATGCTATGGGACAATCCACATCGAGGACCGCACCCACGAGGGCTGGCTGTACATTGACGGACTGGCTGATCTACCGTGGCACGGGTGAACCGCATGGGGGAGCAGACACTCTTCCGCCGCCGCCCCCGTGGCGAGCCTTTGATGGCGGCCCGGCGCGACCGGTCCCCCCGGGCCCCGGTCCCGACAGCACCGACGGCCCCTGGCGCGGCAAACTAGGCGACCTGCGTATCGCGAGCAGCTACCGGCCCGATCCCGAGGCGGTCGAGCTGGTGAATGCCGCGCTCTACCTGCGTCGCCCGCTGCTCGTCACTGGCAAGCCGGGAACCGGCAAGTCGTCGCTGGCCTACTCGGTCGCGTATGAGCTCGGGCTGGGCCCGGTGCTGCGCTGGCCGATCACCAGCCGGTCCACTCTGAGCGAGGGCCTGTACTCCTACGATGCCATCGGCCGACTTCAGGACGTAAACCTGGGCAGCCAGGACGGCACCGCTGACGCGGCCGGCATCGGCGACTACATCCGGCTCGGACCGCTGGGCACCGCGCTGCTCCCGTTCACGCGGCCGCGCGCCCTGCTCATCGACGAGATCGACAAAAGCGACATAGACCTGCCGAACGACCTGCTCAACCTCTTCGAGTATCCGGCGTACACCGTCCACGAACTCGCCCGGATCGCGGACCGGGCGACTGACGTCAAGGTGATGACCGAGGACGCCGGGGACCGGGTCATGCTCCGCGACGGGCAGGTGCTCTGCCAGGCGTTCCCGTTCATCGTCCTGACGAGTAACGGCGAACGCGAGTTCCCGCCCGCCTTCATGCGACGCTGCCTGCGGCTGGACCTTCCGGTCCCCAGCCCCGAGCAACTGGCCGGAATCGTGGCCAGCCACCTCGGCCCGGACCTGGCCGCCGCTGGACAAGATCTGCTCGAGGAGTTCGTGGCCCAGCGCAGCGAAGGCGACCTGGCGGCTGACCAACTGCTGAATGCCGTTTACCTCACGTCATATGCCGCGCGCGAACCTGGGGCTGACCGCGCGCGCCTGGCGCAGTCGCTGCTCCGCCACCTCGACCGGCTCGCCTGACGGCGGCACATATGGACGTTGCAGGCTTTATCGACCTGCTGGGCAGGTCGGGCCTGGACGTCGCCCCGCTCGAGGTCGCCGAGGCGCTCTGGCTGGCCCGCTACGCGGCTCCGCCCGTACGGCAGGCGCCGCAAGAGCCGTCGCCTCCCGCTCGTCCAGAGCAAGAGCCCGAGCCTGAGGCCCAGGACGAGGCCGGCGGCTGGGACACCGGAACCGTGCATGCGCCTGCGGACCGGCTGCCCATCTATCTTCCCTCGCCACCCGGCATGGGGCAGATCGGCCTCACCGGCACGGGGACGTCCATTCCGGTGCCGGCGAGCACCGCGCTGCCCGGTAGCCTCGCGCTGATGCGGGCGCTGCGGCCGCTGAAGCTCCGCGCAGCCGACATCCGGCACCGTACGCTGGACGAGACCGCAACCGTCGAGGCGACCGCGCGCAGCGGTGCCCTGATGCCCGTGCTGCGGGCCGGGAGTGAGCGGCGGTTTTCACTCACGCTCGTCGTGGATACTGGTCCGGCGATGGCCGTCTGGGCCAAGCTGGAAGCGGAACTCGTCGTCATGCTTCAGCGCCTCGCCGCCTTCCGCGACCTGCAACGGTGGTATGTGCACACCGATCGCGGCCAAGTGCTCGGGGTCGCTCACTCGGCTCACGCCAATCCCATGCCACACAACCCCGCGGAACTGCTCGACCCGTCGGGCAGGCGGGTGATACTCGTGCTCACCGACGGGGCCGGCTCGGCCTGGTACTCAGGCGCGATGGCGCGGACGCTGCGCATGTGGGCCTCCGGCGGCCCGGTCGCGATCTTGCAACCGCTTCCCCAGCAGTTGTGGCCGCGCACCGCGCTGAGTCCCGTCCGGGGACGGCTGTCCGCTGTCCGCCAGGCCGCGCCTAACGCTGAGCTTGAGTTCACACCGCGCGGGCGCGCGGCGCGCTGGCATCGGATGCTGGACGCGGCCAAGGATGCCGCCACACCGCCGCCCGTACCCGTTCCTGTCCTGGAGATCGGACCCGATTGGCTGCGAGGCTGGGCTCGGCTCGTCGGTGCCGCGGAAGGCACGACGCTGGACGGCATGGTCACTCTCGCGCCCGTGCACCCCGGCCCGGAGCCCTCCGCACCCGCACCGGAGCCGATCGACGCCACCGCCCAAGACCGTGTCCGGCACTTCGTCGAGCAGGCTAGCCCCGAGGCGCAGCGCCTGGCGTCGTGCCTGGCCGCCGCGCCGCTCAGCTTGCCGGTCATGCGGCATGTCCAGCAGGCCATGCTGCCCGGCAGCGGGCCATCCCACCTCGCCGAGGTGCTGCTCGGGGGACTGGTCACCACCCGGGGCGTCGCCGGCGACCCGGAGGACTCGCGGCGCTGGCGATATGAGTTTGCGCCCGGTGTACGGGACCTGCTGCTGAGCGGACTCGGCCGGGCCGACGCGCGCCGCGTCCTGACCACGGTTTCCCGTGAACTGAATGCGCGGTTCGGCCGGGGCGCCGACGAGTTCGCGGGCGTCGTCCCGATCACTGGAGCTCAGACGGTGATCTCCTCGGGGAGCATGCCGTTCGCCGAGATCGCCACGCACCTGCTGGAACGCATTACCGGCTCGTTCACGGCCGTTTCCGAGGAAGGACCCCCCGCTCCGCAGGCGGGCAACGAGCTGCCCGCCACGCTGATCCGTCGTTACCAGCGCACCGGCAGGATCATGGATATCGACACGGCGATCGCCGCACTCAGGCTCACCGCGGCACCAGCGCGTCCCACGCCAAGTTATACAGAGCGGACGGCCGCTTCGCCCGTCAATACAACCGCGGCGCTGGAACTGGCCACGGCCCTCCGGGCGCGCTATCTGGCCCTCGCCGATCCGGGGGACCTGGACGAGGCGATCGACCTGCTGCGCCGGGCGGTCCGGGATGCCGGGTCCGTGCCCTCGTCGTCCCAGCTGTTGGAGCAGTTCGCGAGCTCGCTCGGGCTGCGGCACGCCCGCATCGGGTCGCCCGCCGATATCGAGGAGGCCGTAACGGCGGCCACGATGGCGGTGACACCCATCCGGGAAAGCAGCGGGGACTTCCCGCGCTACGCTGCCACGCTCGCTGAACTGCTGGTGCGACGCGGGTCACCGGAAGACCTCGATAACGCCGTCAGCTGGCTCCAGCGGGCCTCGGCGCACGAGGCGCTCACGCGCAACGACCGTGCGAAGCTGCTCACTGATCTGAGCACTGCGCTGCGGATGCGAGCCCTATACCGTCGCGGGATAAGCGGGACAGACACAACGGCTCACCCTGTGTCATTCTGGAGGGGGGACCTGGACGAAGCCATCGATCTCATGCGGCGCGCCATCGACCTCAGCGGGTACAGCGAAGAAGGATCGTACGGTGTTCGGGCTCACGAGCTGGCCGAGCGGTACGCCGGACTCGGGGCCGCGCTGATCGATCGCGGTCAGATCTACGGCTCCAGTGCCGCGTGGCAGGAGGCTGCGGAGTGTTACCGGAAAGCGGTGAAGCTGGCCTCGCCGGGACACCCGGAAACCGGCGCGTATCTGGTGGGGCGGGGGATCGCCATGCGGGAGCTGGCTGCGGCTAGCGGACAGAAGGACTACGCGGACGAGGCCGTCAGGATGCTGCGCCAGGCGATAGGCGAGACGGTGCCTGAGGACCCGGAGGCGGCACGGCGACAGACGGCACTTGCGGCCGCGTTGATCGCACGGTTCGGGCTCGACCGACACCGCGGCGACCTGATCGAGGCACGTCATCTGCTGACGGAGGCGATCACGGTGCTGAGGTCCGCACTGGGAGCTGGCCACGCCGATACGCTTTCCGCGCGCCTGGAAATGGCGCGTGCGTACGCCGCCGAAGGCCGGGACGCTGAGGCGCGCGCCATCGTGACCGAGGTACTGCCCTCGCTCTCACGCGAGCATCCCAGTTACCGGGTGGCCCGAGCACTGGAAGAGTCGCTGCGATGACACCCCTGCGTGCCTGGCGGCCCGTGCCGAAGTGGATTCTGCTCGGGGTGGTCATCGGCGCGATCTCCGGTGGGATGGCCATCG
>JBEKCN010000169.1:0-6864 GCA_050014855.1 Streptosporangiaceae bacterium
GGTGCATGTGCGCCACCGCGATCGCGACCGGGGTCTCGGCGGTGAAGGGCGGAGTACCGGTAAGGCACTCGTAGGCCACCACGCCGAGCGAGTAGATATCGGAAGCCGACGTGATGGTCCCGCCGGTGGCCTGCTCGGGCGAAACATAGCTGGCTGTACCCATGACCATGCCGGTCTGGGTGAGGTGGGACGCCTGCGCGGCCCACATCGCGCGCGCGATTCCGAAGTCAGTGATCTTCGTCGTGCCGTCGCTGGTGACGAGCAGGTTGCCCGGCTTGATGTCGCGGTGCACGATACCCGCCTCGTGCGCCGCGGTCAGCGCGTCCGCGGCCTGGCTGATGATGCGGAGGGTGTCCTGAACCGTCAGCCGCCGCTGCTGGGCAATCAATGCCGACAGCGGCTCACCCGGTACGAGCTCCATGACCAGGTACGCGCCGCCGGATGGCAGACCCGCTGGTGCTTCCTCATAGTCCGAGGTCTCGCCGTAGTCGAACACCTGAGCGATGTTCGGATGGGAAAGCGACGCAGCGTAACGCGCCTCGGCGCGGAACCGTGCCCGGAACGCCTCGTCGGTGGCGTGTGCCGCGGAGAGTAGTTTCACCGCGACCGGGCGGTCGAGCAGTTCATCGGTGCCGCGCCACACTTCGCCCATGCCGCCGACCGCTATCCGGCCGCTCAGCCGGTAGCGTCCGCCCAGCAGGTGATCGTTCACCCGTTCTCCAGGTAGGCCTTGAGGACTTGGACGGCGATGGGAGCGGCCGCCGCGGCGCCGTAACCGCCGCCCTGAATGATGACGCCCACCGCCATGGAACGGTTGCCGCTGGAGGCGAAAGAAGTGAAAACAGCATCATTTAGGCCGCTGTTGTTCGCGCCGTTCTGGGCCGTCCCGGTCTTGCCGGCGATCTGCACGCCGGGGATCGCGTTCTTGAAGGCGGAGGCGGTCCCGTCCGGGGAGTTGACCACACTCACCATCATGTTCTTGATCTCAGCGGCGACCGTCGCGCTGACCGGCTGGCTCATCCCTGTGGGCGCGGCCTGATCCACGATGCTCAGGTCAGCGGCCTGGACCTGCTGGACCAGATAGGGCCGCATCAGCGTCCCGTTGTTGGCGATGGTAGCGGCGATCATCGCCTCCTGCAGCGGGGTCACCGTGTCGTCCTTCTGGCCGATCGCCGACATCGCGGTGAACGACTCGGCCGGCTCCAGCGGGAAGTTGCTCTGCGCGACCGGCAGCGGGATCGTCAGGTCCGGGGTGTTGAAGCCGTACTTCTCGGCCATGCTCTTCAGCGTCGCCGAGCCCAGTTGCATGCCGAGGTTGGCGAACGCCGTGTTACATGACTCGGTGAACGCGGTCATGATCGTGGCCTTGCCGTTGCCCAGCGTTCCGCACTGCTCGCCGTCGTTGTTGATCAGGTTCACGTTGCTCTGCGGTAGCTGCAGGCTGGTCGGGGCGCTCACCAGGGTCTGCGGGTTGTAGTTGCCCTGGGTGAACGCCGCGGAGCTGGTGACGACCTTAAAGGTCGATCCGGGCGGGAAGGTCGCGCTGGTGGCCCGGTTGAGCAGCAGATTGCCCGGCTCCAGCAGCAGCTTCTTGTCGTAGGCGTTGCTCTCGCTGCCGTTCAGGATGGCCAGCCCGTTTGGGTCGTACGAGGGGTAAGAGGCCATGGCCAGGATCGCGCCGGTCTGCGGGTTCAGCGCCACCACGGCGCCGGGCTTTCCGGTGGCCTGCAAGGCATTCCACGCCGCATTCTGCGCGTTGGAGTCGATGGTGAGCTGGACGGTGGCGCCCTTGCGCGTCTTGTTCGTGATCATGTCGATCACGTTGCGGACGGCCAGCTTGGAGGAGTCACCGGTCAGGTAGGAGTTCTCTGCCGCCTCGATACCGCTGGATCCGTAGAGTGCGTCGTAACCGGTCACCGGGGCGTATTCCGGTCCCAGGGGATATTCCCGCTGGTACTTGTAGATACCGCCGACGCTCTTGGACAGGGCGACGACCTTGCCGTCCGAGGTGGTGATATCGCCGCGCTGGTACTGGAACTGAGCGGTGAAGGCGCGGGAATTGCCCGGCTTGCTGCCCAGACCCCCGGCCTCGAACGCCTGCAGGTAGTTCACGTTGGCCAGCAGCAGGACGAACATGACCAGCGCAGCAATCGAGATACGGCGCACGGCGCGGTTCACGAGAGGTTCACCACCTGGGTCATGCCCTCATCCTGGATCGGCTGCGGTGGCGGCCGCCGAGCCGTATCACTGAGCCGCATCAGCAGCGCGATGAGCATCCAGCTGGCGATGAGCGAGGAACCGCCCTGGGACAGGAACGGGGTCGTGATACCGGTGAGCGGGATCAGCCGGGTGACCCCGCCCACGATGACGAAGATCTGCAGGGCCAGCATGAACGCCAGGCCACCGGCCAGAATCTTGGAGAACGGGTCCTTGACCGCGAGGGAGGTGGCCAGGCCGCGCTGCACGATCAGGCCGTACAGCAGCAGGATGGCCATCAGGCCGGTCATGCCCAGTTCCTCGCCGAAGGCGGTGACCACGAAGTCGCTCTGCACCAGCGGCGTCAGGTAGGGCTGGCCGCCACCGAGGCCCTTGCCGAGGATGCCCCCCGATGCCATCCCGTACAGGCCCTGGACGAGCTGATACGCGTTGCCGAACGGGTTGTTGCCGACGAACGGGTGGAGCCAGATCTGAAATCTCTCCCCCACATGGGAGAACAGCTTGCTGGCGCTGTAGGCGCCGGCGATGAACAAGGCAAAGCCGATCAGCAGCCAGGACGTCCGCTGGGTCGCGATGTACAGCATCGCGACGAACAGCCCCATGAACAGGGCGGAGGTGCCGATGTCGCTTTCGAAGACGAGGAGCAGGAGGCTCACGCCCCAGACGATCAGCACCGGGCCGAGGTCACGTCCCCGGGGCAGGTCGATGCCGAGCACCCGGCGGCCGGCCAGCGAGAGCACATCGCGCTTGGCCACGAGATAGCCGGCGAACGAGATGGCCAGCGCCAGCTTGGCGAACTCCTCCGGCTGGATGGTGAAGCCACCCAGGCTGATCTGGATCTTGGCGCCCTGCACCTCGCTGATGCTGGCCGGCAGCAGCGCGGGCAAGGCGAGCAGGATGATGCCGAGCGCGGCGAGAGTGTACGTGTAGCGCTGCAGTACGCGCGGTTCACGGACGAGCGCGAGCACGGCGACGAAGCAGCCGATCCCGATCGCCGTGTACACGATCTGCAAGGTCGCGGCCGACGAGCTCAACGTCGTGATCGCCTGACCGGGATTGCCGTTCCGGCCGGACTCCTGCAGCCGGTAGATCATCACGATGCCCAGGCCGTTCAGCGCGGCGGCCAGCGGCAGCAGCAGAGGGTCGGCCCACGGGGCCAGCTTCCGCACCGCCAGGTGGGCGATGGCCAGCAGCACGATGAAGCCCAGCAGGTATTCGGCCATACCGGGCGGCAGCTTGCCCTTGAGCCCGAATCCGACGTTGGCGTAGGCGAACGCGACGAGCGCGACCGCGAAGACGAGCATGGCGAGTTCGGTGCGCCGGCGGCCTCGGGGCAGCGGCACCGGGGAGTCGGGCATCCCGCCGACGGCCGGGTTTTCCGACGTCGCCACGCTGCTCACCGGCTGCTCCGCGCCGAGGGGCTGGCGGCCGCATGGTGGCTTGCCGATGGCGCCGCGGACGGGGCCGAGCTGGTGGACGGAACGGGGGTGACTCCCAGGGCGGTCTCGGCCGGGCAGTCAGACGGCACGCTGGGCTGGGGTCCCAGGCTGGATGGCTTGGCCGCCTTCGGGTTCTTCTTGTCCAGCGCGGCCAGCTGCTCCTCCCGGCTAGTCCAGGAATTGCGGTCCGTGTACGCCAGCTTGCACTGAGAGTCCTGCGTGCGCAGCTGGCCGACGATACGCTGCGCGTCGTCCAGGCTGGTCGCGGAGATCGTTCCCTGGACCATCTGCAGTTCCTGCGGCGGGATCTGCTGCTCAGTGATGCCGGTGTGGGCGTAGACGCTGCTCAGGTTGATTCCGGCCACCCGCTGATTGATGCCACGGAAGATGGTGACCTGGTTGCTGTCGGTACCCACGTAGTACTGGTGCTGGGTGTAGTACCAGGCACCGTACCCGCCGCCGATGATGACGGCCGCCAG
Organism: Streptosporangiaceae bacterium; assembly: GCA_050014855.1. GTDB lineage: Bacteria > Actinomycetota > Actinomycetes > Streptosporangiales > Streptosporangiaceae > Bog-532. The sequence continues at coordinate 4,136 of JBEKCN010000169.1, forward strand.
CACGCCGAGAGCGACCGTGACGATCGGCCAGCGGCGGCGGGCCGAGCGCCGCTGCTTCTGCGCGCGGTGGCCGTTCCGTGTCTGCGGCTGGCTGTCGGCGGACGGCCAGCCCTCCGTACCGGCGGGGTGGCCGGGCTCTGTCACCGGCCAGCTGCCGGTCGCGATCCGGGGCTCATCGACCATTACGGCGGGCTGCGGCGCGGTGTGGGCGAGCATCTGCGCCCGGCCGGCCGGGCTGTCCGCGCGCTCCAGCAGGCTCAGGTCCCCGGCCGTCCCGTGTGAGGCGGCGCCCGCCATGACGGGGGTGTTGGTCGGCGCCAGCGAGGTCGTCTCGCTGTCCACGACATCGGCCACGATGACCGTGATGTTGTCGGGACCGCCGCCCCGGATGGCCAGCTCGATGAGCTGCACGGTCGCATCGTCCAGATCCGGGATCGTGCTGAGCGTGTGGTGCAGCGTCTCCGCGCTGACGACGTCGGACAGGCCGTCGGAGCAGAGCAGGTAGCGGTCACCCGGCATGGCCTTGCGCATGGACAGGTCCGGCTCCGCCTCCCCGCGTCCGTCGAGCGCGCGCAAGATCAGCGAGCGCTGCGGGTGGGTCGCGGCTTCTTCCGGGCTGAGCCGTCCCTCGTCCACCAGGGACTGCACGAGGGAGTGGTCGTGGGTGATCTGGTACAGCTCGCCATCGCGCAGCATGTAGCCGCGGGAGTCACCGATATGGCAAAGGGCATAGCCCTGGTCCGCCCACAGCATGGCCGTCAGGGTGGTCCCCATGCCTTCCACGGCGGGGTCGGCCGACGCCATCTGGTGCAGAGTGTCACTGGCGGAGTGGACCGCGTTGTTCAGCGCGCCGAGCAGATCACTGCTGGGCGTCATCGTCCCGTCGAGCGTGGCGACCGAGGCGATGGCCACGGCACTTGCCACCTCGCCGGCAGCATGGCCACCCATGCCGTCCGCGACCGCGAGCAGGCGCGGGCTCGCGTACGCCGAGTCTTCGTTTCCCTCGCGGAGAAGACCGACGTCGGAGCGTACCGCGTAGCGGAGTGCAAGTGTCATCTGCGCAGTTCCAGAACGGTCTTGCCGATACGGATCGGCACACCCGCCGGTACGGGAGTCGGCCGCGTCACTTTCTGGCGATCTAGATATGTGCCGTTGGTTGAGCCAAGATCCTCAACGATCCATTGCCCGTCCTGCGGGAAAATACGGGCGTGCCGACTTGAAGCGTAATCGTCGTTTAGGACGAGCGTAGCGTCATTTGCCCGGCCAAGGGTGATTTGCTGCTCACTGAGGTCAATGGTCGTTCCCTTCAGGGAACCGGCCGTCACAACGAGTACGTGGGGCTGCCCGCGCCGGGGCCGCTGCGGCTTCGCCGGCTTCGCCGGCTTGGCGGCCCGGGCGGTGCGGGGAGTCTGCGGCTGCCTGCGCATGACCCGGGACCGGCCAGCGGAATTCCCGGACAGATCGGTGCGCACAACTCCGATCGCCGCGAGCACGAAGAGCCACAGTACGGCTAGGAAGGCCACCCGGATAAGGGTGAGGGTGAGCTCGTTCATCCCAGTGAGATGTTCCTCGCCTCTGGCGTCAGTAGCCGCTGTCCCGGCGGAAGACCAGTGTGGTGCGGCCCAGGGTGATCTGCATGCCATCGGTAAGCACCACGTGCTTGATGGGCTGCCCGTTGACGAAAGTGCCATTTGTAGAGCCTAGGTCGACGAGGATGACTTCGCCTCCCTCAACCCGCAACTCCGCATGATGGCGCGAGACGCCCGGGTCAACGAGCCGGAGGTCACAGTCGGTGCCGCGGCCCAGCAGGGTGGTCGCGGTCACGAGGTCGTAGTTGCGCTGCTGCCTGCCCCCGCCGTTCGGGTCCCCGGTGGACACAAGCAGCCGGGGACGGCCCGCGAAGTCGCTGCCCCGGGGCTGGGGCAGGTCGCTGGCAGGCTGGCGGATCTCACCGCCCTCGACGGTGGACCCGCGGATCACGCCCGACCGGATCCGGAACGTGCCCGTCGTCAGGTCGTCCACACCCTCGAATCGCATCCGTACCGGCCCGACGAATGAGTAGCCCTGCTCCTTCGCGTAGTCCCGCGCCAGGTTGGCCAGCTCCACGCCCAGGCTGTCCGCGTAGACGTCGAGACGATCATGATCGCTCTCGGCCAGTTCGACTACGAAGTCATTCGGCACCAGCGTGCGACCCTGCGCCACGATCGCCGCTCTGTCATCCATCTCGCGCTGCACGGCGCTAGCGACTTCGACCGGCTGTAGCTCAGACTTGAAGGCCCGCGCGAAGGCGCCCTCGACCATGCCCTCGAGCCGCCGCTCGAAGCGCTGCAGAACTCCCACCGTGGCACCTCCCTTCGCTACTCGCATCTGATCGTATCCGGGGTATGAGTGCGCTCGGGGGCGTGCTAGCCTTACTGCCTGCCCGGGGCGGGTGGCGGAACGGCAGACGCGCACGGTTCAGGTCCGTGTGTCCGAAAGGACGTGAGGGTTCAAATCCCTCCTCGCCCACGCGATAGTTTGTGCTGTTCGCTGGCCTTCGGCCAGCTTCCCAGCGGTCCGCGGTGCTGGCCCGGGGGGGGCGACCCCCGGGCCCCCCGCGCGGCCTAGCCGCCGATTCCGGTATCTCGCCGTTAGCCCCGTTAGGCTGCGGTCGTGGTTGCTCGCCGTTGGGCGCCGGGGCTGGTTGCTCGCCATTGGCCTCGCTGGGGTGGGAGTGTGGTTGCTCGCCG
>JBEKCN010000170.1:0-6848 GCA_050014855.1 Streptosporangiaceae bacterium
GGATGGGGGCCTGGCTATACGGGGCCGGCTGGCCGGGACAGGGGCGCACATGCCCGCCCGGACCAGCTCGCACACGCAGTCGACGGTCTCGTACAGCGCGAGACCGCAGCGCCACGCCAGATCCTGGGCGGATCGTGTCCCGTCGATCTCGCAGGCGACAGCCCACTGCCTGGGCGTCAGCACGGCCGAGGCGAGCTTCAGCGCACGCAATTGCAGAGGAGCGGTGTACGCCAGGCCCTGCCGCGCCATGCGCCCGGCCCGGTCGGCCGCCTCGGCCCGGACCAAATCCACCGGCAGCCGGGAATATGACCCGGCCCAGTGCGCACCGGGAACCTGAAATCGGATGTCCGAAACGAATGATTCGGCCGCGACCGGAACTGAGAAAACGAGGATGGCGTCCACGACGGCCGAGCGCACAATGGCTTCCAACTGGTCCGCGCCGATGGCGCGATGCTGAATCAGCAGCGCCCCCATATCACGATCCGGCTGATCGCCACCGTGCAGCAGATGACCCAATTCACCGCTCGGCCGCAGTAGATAGGCCAGGCGTGCAACCAGGTCCGGAACCTGGGACGCGCGAGCGAACGTGATATAGCCCCGGTCAAGATAGATGGCCCCGGCCGGGTTGCCGTCAATCCTCAGGACACCGGAAGCGCGCTGCAGGGCGAGGCTCTGCAGGACTGCAGTGACTTGCGGACCCGTTGGCGCATCTGATTTGGTCAACCGGAATCACTCCCCCACCGTGGCTCCTCGTGCATCAGGGACATCGCCGGGATTGTATGGAACAAACGGCCCATAGGGCATTAAGCACGGATATCCACCGGACCTGGTCACCCATCCCTACGTCCCCTTGGTGCTGCGATCTCCGTTAGTCAAGTGTACTGATGTGGCACGCCGGCCAACCCCGATCCAGACGGCATTTAATGGTGATCATGATTTGCTCGGGATTCTTTACGACATCTAGAGTGCCAGCTCAGAAGCAACACTATAGCTTTCAGTAGTCAATTAACTACTTTTGGTAAATTGCTTTCGCCGATGTCTTCCTGAGGATCATGGTGAACCTTCGCTACCGTGATTACGGCCAATCAAGCAGCAACGCAGGAGGACGGATTTCGCGCACATTGAGGCGGCTCTCAAGGAAGCCATGGCCATTGACGGCACGGTCGGCGTCTGGCTGGTCGATTGGGACAGCGGGATGTCTCCCGGCGCCCTGGGCGGGGAGAAAGTAACTGGACCTGGACGCAGCGGCCGCGGGTAACACTGAGGTCGCCCGGGCAAAAAGCGGACAATGCAGTCACTTCGACTGGACGACTCGATCGAGAACATTTTTACCACGCTGCACAAGGAGTACCACCTGACCCGGCTGCTCAAGAGCTCCCGTAATGAGCGCTGCTCACGAGCTTCCGTAATGAGCGCCGCTCAAGAGCTCGGTAATGAGCAGGGCCTTTTCCGGTACCTGGTGCTCGACCGGCAGAAGGCGAACCTCGCGCCGGCCCGCCACCACCTGGGGCAGATTGAAAAACGATCTGACCCAGCTGAACCGGGACTCCAGTTCGGCCTGTCCGGTGATACCGTCGCTTCCCGGATAATGGGCGGAAATTTGATCAGAGTTCGCCAACGGTCCCGCTATCGCGTCGCGGCATCCAAATGCCGAATTATGGCCAGGGAGCGAATCAGCCAAGCAGGACGCACCCGCCCGGATGGGCGATCGGGCCCGCCGGCCTGCTGACCGCTGGCCTCCGCCTGACCGGAAGCATACCTGGCGGGCATGCGCCATGCAATTGCGCAGACCGGCTCGGCGGTCCTGCCCGGTCCGGGCCGCGACGCGGGCGGCGTTACCGTGGTGGGGGCGGAAACGCCTGGCCAGCGTCAGCGAGGTGACCCCATGCCCGGGAACGCAGAAGAACCAAATCGAGTTTTCGGCATGCCCGGCGGGCAGGACCGGTACCGGGCTCCGCGCCGGGAGCCACAGCGCGTCCTCGGCTTCCCGGTGGACTGGTTCGGCGGCGCTGATGTCGAGTTCTTCCGTTCGTTCATTCATCCCATCCGGGCCTACCGGCGCTGGGACAGGCGTCGTCGGCTGGGGGCGTACGCGCTGGACGAGGACGTTGTCCCGCGGCGCTAGCCGCGTCGCGGGAGTCATCCGGCCCGGACGGGGCGGACGCCGCCGGCTCGCCAGAGCAGCCGGTTGGGGCAGGTGGTTAGGGCAGGTGGTTAGGGCGGCTCGTCAGGGCAGGTCGTGCTCGGCCGCCGCGGCCTCCAGTTCGTTCTTTTCGGCGTCGGCCACCCGGGTCTCCGCCGCCACGTCGATCGAGCGGGCGAAGACGTAGTAGAGGATCGCGGCCACCGGCAGCCCGATGAAGAACGAAATGTCCGCGCCGCCCAGCGCCTTGGCCGCGGGCCCCTCGTACAGCGTACCCACGTTGAAGAACGGCACCATGGCGGCGAAGCCGGCGACGTACGCCACGATTCCGCGCCACCCCCACCGGCCGTACATGCCGTGCGGGTTGAAGATCTCCGCGATGGCGTAGTGCCCGCGCCGCACGATGTAGTAGTCGACCAGGTTGACCGCCGTCCACGGGATGAACAAGTAGAGGATCAGCAGCAGGAAGTTGTTGAAGTTGCCCAGGAAGTTCTTCGTCGCGGCGAGCGCGCCGAGGAGCGAGAGCGCCGCGGTCAGCCCCACGGTGATGACGCGGATGGCGAGCGTCGGCCGCACCTTCTTGAACGAGTCGACCGCGCTGATGAGCGTGAGCGAGCCGCCGTACATGTTCAGCGCGGTGACCGACGCCAGGCCGATCGCGGCCACGATCAGCACGACCGAGCCGAAGCCGTCGAAGACGTGGTTGCCGACCGCGTTGAGCTCGGCGATGCCGGTGCCGTCGAAGTTCTTGCCCGCCCACGCGGCCAGGACGGCGCCCACGATCATCATCCAGCCGCCGCCGATGGCCGAGCCCCAGTAGGTCCAGTTGAACGTCTGGCGCACGCCGACGGTGGGCGGCATGTAGCGGGAGTAGTCCGAAACGTAGATCGCCCAGCTGATCTGGTAACCGGCCACCACGCCGAACTGGCCGAAGAACGGGCTGGCCTTGAAGGTCCCGAGCGCGAACGTGCCCGCCGGGTAATGGATCAGGAAAAGCGTGATCGTGAAGATGCCGAAGATGACGATCATCAGGTACGTCAGCCACTGCTCGGCCTTGTGGATGAGGTCGTAGCCGACCAGCGCGACCACGAGGGCTACCGCGGTCACGACGATGACCCATAGCTTGGTGCTGCCGTGGGCGGTCGTGCTCATCGCCTCGCCGCCGAGGATGGTGTTGAACACGTTGAAGCCCGCGTACTGAACATAGGCGAACAGCCAGACCAGCAGCGCACCCAGGTACCCGAACTGGGGCCGGGACTGGATCATCTGCGGCAGGCCCAGTTGCGGTCCCTGGGCGGAGTGGAACGCCATGAACAGCGTCCCGACCAGCGTGCCGATCACGATGGCCAGCACCGACCAGAAGAGCGAGGCGCCTTCGCTGATGCTGATCAGGCCGACGGCCAGCGTGGCGATCTGCGCGTTAGACATGAACCACAGCGGGCCGAGGTGCCAGATCCTGCCGTGCCGTTCATTCAGCGGTACGTAGTCGATTGAGCGGACCTCAATACCGCCCAGACGCGGCTGCGTGTTCGTCATGCAGACACTCTGGCGTGACTTGGGCGTTAACGGAATAACTTGTGGCCAGCAAGTTCATCACGAAACAGCAGTTTTACCTACAATGTCATTCCAGCTCCCGGTACAGCCGCTGAACCTCCCGGTCGACCTGGAGGCGGGCCGACACCGTTACCGCACCGAGCTCCACGGGCCGGGGCATAGCGCGGGCGGCTGGACCGGGATGGGCGCAGCGGACAGCGGCGGCTCCCGGAAGCGGTAGAGCAGGATCGAGCCGTCGAGCACGCCGACCGGGCACCACCGCCGGAGCCAGGCCAGCGAGGAGCGGTTGGAGCTGTTGAGGGCGGTCACCGACACCGCGACCCAGCCGGAGATCCCGGCCGGGGCCGAGCTGGGCAGCGCCCGGGCACCGGGAATGGCGGCCGGAGTTATGCCGCGGGGGCCGAAGTACACGATCCAGGGATGGTGACGTTCGCTCCACGCGCTGAGCGCGTACAGGCCCTGCCCCCAGTCGATGTTGGAGTCCGTCACCGCCCGGTACGCGGGCCGGAACGGCCTGGTTGTCCAGGCCAGGGTATTAGGAAAGGACCAGATCGTGGCCAGTAGCGCCAGCGTGAGCAGGCCCGCCACGCTGGCCTGGGCCAGGTGCCGAGGCCGGGGGCGCAACCCCGTCACCACGGGCACCAGGGCACCGGCCAGCACGGCCCACAGCGCCATGACCGGGAGCAGGTAGCGCAGGCCAATGTCGCGGGGCATGGTGAGCGTGAACGCGGTGAGCAGGGCGGCAGGCAGGATGACTGCCCCGGCCAGGCGGCTGGGCACACCGGGAGACAGCCGACGCCGGCCGAGGGCGGCCACAGCGGCCCCGGCGACCAGCAGCAGCAGACTCGCGGCGGGCCACTTGATGACCAGGCTGACCGGCCAGAACCACCAGCGGCCGCCCTGATAGGCGATGCCCGCCACGTACCCCGTGGTCCCCACCGTGTCCTGGCTGGCGAGGTAGCTCACGCCGTCGAGGTAAGGCCTCGGGAGCACGCTGGGCGACTTCCAGATGACGGACGGGGTCAGCAGCACATAGCTGGCCCAGATGGCGATCAGGGCGATCAGCCCGGTCAGCGCGGTGTGCGCGACCGCCCGCTGGATTCCGGCGCGCCACTCGACAGCGAGGATCACGGCCAGGCTTCCGGCCACGATCAGCAAGCCAGAGATCTGAGTAATCGCCACGGCTCCCAGGGCCAGCCCGACCCAGATGAGCCCGCGGGTGCGCCGCGATCGCAGCCACCGGGCCAGCGCCCACGCGCTGAGCGCAGTGGTCAGGGCAAAGGGAATGTCGACGCCGTCCAGGTGACCGATCCCGAGTACGAACGGTGAGGCCAGCCACAGCGCACCGGCGAGCGCACCTGCCCCCGGCCCGAACAGTTCCGCACCGAGCGCGAACAGCACGAACGCGACGCCGGCCGATTCGGCCAGCGGGATCAGCCGGGACGTGAACGTCACGCGGCGCAGGGTGCCGGCGGCCAGCTGGGCGGCAACGAACCGGGATGCGTAACTTTGCTCATCGTTGCCGGACCACCGGCCGTTCGGCGGGATGACCGGGTGGGCAAGCAGGACCGGCAGCGCCGCGAGGACCTTAGGCAGCGGCGGGTGCTCGTCGTTGAACGTCACGTCGTGGTGCAGCACCCCGGCGATCCCGGCCGCCACGTACACTGGCTCGTCGAACGTCGGTGCGTCGGACCAGGCCTCAGCGAGCCCCAGGCCGAGAAAACCAGCCACCAGCAGGACCAGCGCCAGCAACGGCAGCCGGGCTACGGACTGGGTACGAAGACTCGGCACGCGGCTCACATCTGTCGGCGACGGAACAATTGACGTGCTGTTGCGGAACACGTGAGTAAACATAAGGCGCCGACCAGCACCCCGGCTGCTTTTATGGCCAGCCAGGTGCATTTCGCGAATCTCCGCTGAGCCGCCTCCGGCAGGCGTACGGGGCGGGCGTAGGGGGGCGGCTAAAGGGGCGGCAAAGGCGGGCGGGCGGCGCAGGCGCGATCGGCCCGACGCGTCGATGTCCCGCCCGCGCCCGGCGAACCGGGCGGGACGGGACTTCGACCGAGGCGTTACACGCCGATCAGGCGCTCGAAGAACGAACGGTAGTCGCGCAGCGCGTTGCGCAGGTTCTCCGTGTCGGCGTCGCCGCTGCCGTCCCAGGCGCCGCGCAGGGTACGTTCCCGTTCCTGGACGGCCGAGACGAGCGTGCTGGCTATCTGCGTGATGAGCTCCGCAGCTTCGGTCACCGATCCGCGCGGGTCATCGACGAATCCGGACTGGATCCGCACCCAGCTGGCACGGTAGCCGTCCGCGTCGATGACGAACGCGGCGCCCGCCGCCGCGAAGGCGGCGTCAGCGCCTGCGGCGTTTCCCGGGGTCCCGGCGGGCGGTGCTGCGTGAGCGCCGGCGGGCGGTGCTGCGTGAGCGCCGGTCGCGGGCTGGCCGAGCCGCGTGGTGTCCGCGCCCGTGGCGGCCGCGCCGGTGGACTGGCTGGCGGCCGCATCGGGCACCGCGTCCAGGTCCGGGTCGGCCAGGTCCGGGTCGCCCAGGTCCGGGACGGCGGCCCTGGTAGGGTCGGCGGCTCCGGTTGACATGATTACCTCCCGGATTGGGTTGGGCCATTCGCCCGGATTCCCCCAAGATTGCGGCCTAAACGAACTGCTGATGACCAATCAGGGCCGAAATTCGGGTTTAACCTGCCGTTGCGCAGGTCAGCCGCTCCGGGGCGGCCGGGACACAGACAACCGCCGGGCTGGGTGCGGCAGCTGGCCCAGCCAATCGGCGCCGGGCACCACCCGGTCCATGATCTGCTGGGCGATGTCCCGCAACCGCCCGATCTGCTCCGGGCTGAGCGCGTCCACCACCAGCTGCCGGACCGCGGCGACGTGCCCCGGCGCGGCGGCGACCACCTTGGCCCAGCCATCGTCGGTGAGGACCGCGTTCGTGTACCGGCCGTCCGCGGGACAGGACTCGCGCCGGACCCAGCCGCGCCGTTCCAGCCGGGTCACCACGTGCGACAGCCGGGAGAGCGAGCCGTTGGCCAGGATGGCCAGGTCAGTCATGCGGAGGGTATGTACCGGCGCTTCGGACAGCCGGGAGAGGACCATGTACTCGAAGTGGCTGAGGCCGGCATCGCGCTGGAGCTGGGCGT
>JBEKCN010000171.1:0-6837 GCA_050014855.1 Streptosporangiaceae bacterium
CATCACCGACCGGCGGCTGGCCACCACGATCTACCTGGTCTCACGACTGAACAAGCCGGTCCTGCTGGAAGGGCCGGCCGGGGTCGGCAAGACCGAGCTCGGCAAGACGCTGGCCACGGTGACCGGCCGCCGGCTGCTCCGGCTGCAGTGCTACGAGGGGCAGGACGAGACCCGGGCCCTGTACGAATGGGATTACGGCAAGCAGCTGCTGTACACCCAGATGCTGCGCGAGAAGATCAACGACATCATCGCCGACGCCCCGGATATCCCCGCCGCGGTCGCGCGGATCGAGGGCCACGGCGCGGTGTTCTTCTCTGACCATTTCCTGGTGGCCCGCCCGCTGCTGGACGCGATCCGCGGCGAGCAGCCGGCCGTGCTGCTGATCGACGAGGTGGACCGGGCCGATGAGGCCCTGGAGGCGGTGTTCCTGGAATGCCTCGGCGAGTATCAGGTCTCCGTGCCGGAGATCGGCACCTATACGGCCAAGACACCGCCATTCGTGGTGCTGACCTCGAACAACACCAGGGATCTTTCGGCCGCGCTGAAGCGCCGCTGCCTGCACCTGTTCCTCGATTACCCGGACACGGAACGGGAACTGGCGATCGTGCGGTCCAAGCAGACCGGGCTGCCCGAGGCCGCGGCCCGGCAGCTGGTCGAGGTGGTGCGCGGGCTGCGGGAGCTGCCGCTGCGCAAGAGCCCGAGCATCTCCGAGACCATCGACTGGGCCCGCACGCTGACCGTGCTCGGCGTCGACGAGCTCGACGCGGGTGTGCTGGCCGACACCCTCAACATCGTGCTCAAGTACGAGCGGGACATGCAGCGCGCCGTGGGAGAGCTGCCGCGTCTGGTCGACCCGAACCGGGACCTGCCCGGCGCGGGCCATGCCCATGGCCATGGCTCCGATGGGCACGGCGGCGCGCCCGCGCACGAGCACGCCGGCGACAACGGCAGGGACGTCCGGGCGGCCATGGACCGGCCGGGCCGGCACGATGAAGGTTATTACGGAGCTCCGGGTCCGGGCCCGACGCGGCGCACCGAGCCCGGCCAGGGCCAGGGCAGCCGGTCGTTCGCGGCGCTCATCCGCCGACGGCCCGGCTGAGGGAGCCGGGCGTGGAAGGTAGCCTGCACCGGTTCGTGCGCTTGCTGAGGCTGTTCGGCGTGCGGGTGTCGGTCGCCGAGGCGGCCGACGCGATGCTCGCCGCCGCGCAGCCTGGCGTGCTCGCGGACCGGCCGACGCTGCGGGCGGCGCTGCGCGTGACGCTGATCAAGGACCGGCGCGACGACGAGCTGTTCGATGAGCTGTTCACCGCGTTCTTCTCGCTGCGCCCGGTCGCCGGTCCGGCCGGCGAGCACGGTCACAACCATGCTCACGACGACCTGGCCGACACCGGCGAGCTGGAGTCGTTCACGGTTTCCGATGAGCCATCGGAGCTCCCGCAGCAGGGGCACAGCCATGGCAAGCCGGCGGACATAAGAGATTACTTCCGCCAGGAAGATCTCGCCCAGCAGTACAACCTGCACCAGGAAGCGAACAAGATCGACCTGGCGTCGGTAACGGACGAGATCGTGCTGTCCAGGGAAGGCGTCAACAGCGCGAGGGACGCGGGGGCGTCGGTGCAGCTGGAAACCGACCGGCTGCACAACCCCGGCATGCCGGGTCAGCTCGCGCCGGCCACCGGGCATCCGGTCGACACCGCACTGACCGTGGCGCAGCAGGAGGTGCTTCTCGGCTGGCTAGAGGCAGCCGACGAGGATCCGGACGAGCAGACCCTGGCGATGCTGCGACGGCAGCTGGCAGGCATCATCACCGACCTGCCCGAGCTGCTGCGACGCTACCTGGACCAGGTCGGCGGTGCCGTGGTGGAGGCCAGGGTCGCTCAAGGCGGCCGGACCGAGACCGTGGACGAGCAGGAACGGGCCGAGCTCGAGGAGGCGCTGCGCCGACTGGCCCGCCAGCTCCGGGGCGCCCGGACCAGCAGGCAGCGCAACACACCGCGCGGCCGCGTCAACCCGGGCCGGACCATGCGGAAGAACATGGGCTATGAAGGCGTGCCGTTCCGTCCGGTCACCACCAGCCGCACCGCGGACAAGCCCCGGCTGCTGCTGCTGACCGATGTTTCCCTGTCGGTGCGCGCGACCGCGCGGTTCACGCTGCACCTGGTGTACGGCATGCAGTCGCTGTTCACGCAGGCCCGCTCGTTCGCTTTCGTCGACGCGCCGGTCGAGATCACCGAGCTGTTCGCCGAGCACCCGCTGGAACGGGCGCTCGGGCTGGTATTCGACGGGCTGCCCGCCGGCGGCCTGCTTGACGTCGACGCCAGCTCCGACTACGGCACGACGTTCACCCAGTTGCTGTCGGAGCACTCAGCAGCGCTCGATCGCCGCGCCACGCTGATCGTGCTCGGGGACGGGCGGGGCAACGGCAACGACGCCCGGCTGGACACCTTCCAGGAAATCACCCGGAGGGTTCGCGAGACGATCTGGCTGACCCCGGAATCCCGTTACTCCTGGGGGCTCGGGGCGTGCGACCTGCCACGCTACGCGGAGTTCTGCGACCGAGTACAGGTGGTCGCCGATCTCACTGGGCTGCAGCGCGCAGCCCAGCAGATATCGGCGGAGGCGACGGGACGATGAGCGACCCGAACCTCATCTCCTCGCTTCCGCAGACCATCGACCCGCTCGCACCGTGCCCGCACGGCCGCTACGACGACCACCTCGTCAGCGTCCTGCGCGCCGATCCGCCTGGCGGCGGCGCCGCGGACCCCGGTCCCGTAGTCCGTACCGACCACTTCTGGCTGGCCGAGCGCGGCCGCCGGATCGAGCTGACCCACTGGCTGTCCCCCGACCAGCTCGACAACGACGTGGCCGGGCTGCTGGCCGAAGAGCTGTTCGCGCCGGGCTGGCTGTCCGGAGTGGAAATCTTCGAGCGCGTGCTCACTGGCATCGTGCGGTCCTGCGTTGATGACCCGCTGCTGGCCTGGTGCACGTTCTATGGCAATACCCTGGCCCGGCTCCGCCAGTGCTGGCAGACGCCGGCCGCGGCGAACGGCCACGAGCGCAGCACGATCAGCGAGTTGGCCCCTGTGTACGCGCACGCACTGCAGCTCATCCCGGCGGGCCGGGTGCTCGACCTTGGCTCCTGCTTCGGCTTCCTCCCGCTGCTGCTGGCCGAGCGGCCGGCCAATACGGTGACCGCCTCCGACCTGTCCGGTGGCACCATGCGCCTGCTGACGGCCGTGGCCGCCGCGCGCGGGCTGCAAGTGAGCACCCTGGTGTGCGATGCGGCACGGATTCCCGTGCCAGACGGCTGGGCCGATACTGTCAGCGTCATCCATCTTCTGGAGCACGTGAGCCCCGATCATGGGCGCGCCGTGATCCGCGAGGCGCTCCGTGTCGCCCGCCACCAGGTAGTGGTCGCCGTCCCGGTCGAGGACGAACCCACCACCGCCTACGGCCATATCCGCACCTTTGATCTACGCCAGCTCGGTGAGCTGGGCGAGCGCGCCGGCCATCCCTGTTCGGTGCACGAGCATCACGGAGCCTGGCTGGTGCTCACCGTCGGCTAGGCAGCGGCAAGTGTGCTCAGCTAGACGTCAGGTCCACGCCGGACTTGGTGGCCTTGTAGACCGCCTCGGCACGACTGCTCGCGTCGAGCTTGCGCATAACGTTGCGGACGTGAAATTTCACTGTCGTCTCCGACAGGTACAACTTCGCGCCGATGCCTCGGTTGCTCAGGCCAGATGCGACCAGCCGCAGCACGCTCAGCTCGCGGCCGGTTAGCGCTGATCGTGACTGAGGGGCGTGGATCGACCGCATCATTGCGGCGGCCGAGCGGGAGTCGAACGCGCTCCCGTTCCTGGCGACCAGACGGATTGCCCGCACCAGTTCGAAGGCGTCGACATCCTTGACCACGTATCCGCATGCCCCGTGCTGGATGGCGCTGACCACCAGCGCGTCGTCCGCGAAGGTGGAGAGCACGAGTACCCTGAGCCCGGGATACCGCTTGATCAGCTGAGCGCACACGCTCAGCCCGTCGTGGTCTGATGCGGGGGACAGCTTCATGTCCAGCAGCACGATCGCCGGCCGGGTCCGCTCAACCACGGTCAGTGTCTCACCAGCCGAGGCGGCCTCCCCGATGACCTGCAAGTCGTGCTCCCGGTCCAGCAGCGCACGCAAGCCCTGCCGGACGATCGCGTGATCGTCCACGAGCACGATGCTGACCGGGACCACGCCGGCCTCCGCCCGAGCCGGCTGTGCCTCATGCATCGCCACGGCGGCCCTCCGTCGGCAGTCGGCTGCCGGCCGCCCTGGGCCCGACCAAGGGCAGCGGGATGCCCAGGCGGAGAATGACACCGCCCGACCGGGACCGGTGGATAGACAACGCGCCGCCCAGGTCATCCGCCAGAGCCAGCATGTTCGCCAGCCCGCGGTGCCGCCCGGACAGGTCAGATGTGCGTGACAGCCGCAGGGCGCGGCGCAACTGGGCCGGGTCGCCGGTCCCGTTATCGGAGACGCTGAGGGCGAGCACATCGGCCCGGTAACGCAGCCGGATCAGCGCGGTCGTGGCCTTGCCGTGCGCCGCCGCGTTGAACAGTGCTTCCCCGGTCCACCGCAGTATCGACTGCTCGACTTCGGGCGGCAGCAGGATTGGCGGCCCTTCCAGCATTACCTTCACGTGCAGGTTGGTGGGCTGATGCACCGTGGACAGCCGCTGCAGCATGACGGGCAGCGGACCGGCCGGCTCGTCGGCAGCCCGGTGCAGCGCGTAGATCGTGGCCCGCAACTGTTCGGCCGCGTGCCGCGCGAGGTCCTTGGCCGGTTCCAGGCGCTCCGCGATCTCGGTGGCCGCGCCGCCCATGCTCGCTAGCTCAGCCCGGCATACCTCGATGGTCATGCCGACGGACAGCACGGACTGAGTCACGCTGTCATGCAGTTCGCGTGCGATACGGGCCCGCTCGTCGTCCAGCACCTGTCGCTGCGTCGCCGCGACGAGCTGCCGCTGCGTCTCGGCCAGCTCGGCGCTGCGGGCAGCCAGGTCCTTGGCGTGCCTTGTCGTCGCGTCGTAGAGCTGGTCGCTGCGGCCACGCAACTGGGTCGTCGCGTGGAACAGGAATGAGTTGTGCAGCGCCACGGCGGCCTGGTTGGCCAGCACCCTCACTATGGCGCGATCGGTGACGGCCACTTCCAGCCCGGCGCCCGGCCGCGCTGCGATGCCGCCGACCGGTTCGTCCTCCAAGGTCATTGATACGCGGACCCAGCCCTGGCCGCTGTCCGGCAACTCGGCCTCCCACGGACGGTCGCGCAGCACGGCCAGGTGCGCGCGTACGTCGGCCGGCAGCCTGCTCTCGTCGTCGATCATCTCGCCGCCAGCCACCGCCAGCAATCGGGGGCGCGCGGCGGGCAGTACCCCGTCGGCCACAACGAACAGCAGCCAGTCGGCCTGCAGGTGCGCCGTCGCCGCCCGCACCACCCACTCGACCAGCGCGCGGGGACCGGCTGCGGTGCGCACCAGGGCACGGGAGATGCCTTCCAGCGCCTGCACGGCCTGCTCGAGGCGCTCGGCGGAGCGGACGTATTTGGGGTAGTCCGAGCGCTTGCCGGAGCGCAGGTCGGTCAGTTTCTCCAGATCGCCGTCCGGACGATCATCGCGTCCTGATCCGGTCGGCGGCGGCCCCATCACCAGGCCGCCCGGACCAACGCCACGATCCCGTGCGACAGCGCACCCGGCCCGAAGACGATCTCCGGAGCATGAAATTTCGCGAGCCAACCGGGGGTGTGGGCGCGGAGTTCCTCACCCCGTCGCGGGCCGACCGGATGGGTGTTCTTTTCGAGGTTCCAGTCCGCTCCGGGCCAGCCGCTCCCGACCATCGCGAGGTTCCCGGGTGGAATGGGCATAAGAGCTCCTGTGAGCGAGCTAAGACCCACATTGCGCCGCTGTCAAGGTCCGTGACATGGCCATTTGCGGCAAGGGCCGCCGCGGTCTGGGTAGTCACGACGCCGTCCTCCCGGGCGCTCCGGCCTGTCCGAATGGGTAGCTGTCGTGACGCCCGACATGCCGGACGATGGGCACTATCAGATGTGCCCGGCCGGCAGGCCGAGGCACGGCAGGCTAGCCGTGACCGCGCGGCTGCCGGCGGCAGTGGGAGATGAACATTCATGACAGTGACCCTGGACCGGAACGTTGAACAGTTCCTCGGCGCTCCGCGTCAGCTATTCATCGGCGGGCAGTGGGCGGATTCGGCATCGGGCAGGACTTTCGCGACGCCTAACCCCGCGACAGGCGAGACCCTCGCTCAGGTTGCCGAAGGGGAAGCCGAGGACATCAACCGGGCCGTGGAGGCCGCGCGCCGAGCGTTCGAGGAAGGCCCGTGGAGCAGGATGACCCCGTCCGAGCGGGGCCGGATCATCTGGCGGATCGGCGATCAGATCCTGGCGCACCTGGACGAGCTTGCCCAGCTCGAGTCGCTGGACAACGGGAAGCCCTTCGCCGTGGCGCGGGCGGCTGACGTGCCGCTGGCCGCCGACATGTTCCACTACATGGCCGGCTGGGCCACCAAGATCGAGGGCAACACGATCAGCATCTCAGTGCCCTACATGCCAGGCGCCAACTTCCACTCCTACACGCTGCGCGAGCCGGTCGGCGTGGTCGGCCAGATCGTCCCCTGGAACTTCCCGCTGCTGATGGCCGCGTGGAAGATCGCCCCGGCGCTGGCCACGGGTAACACCGTGGTGCTCAAGCCCGCCGAGCAGACCCCGCTGACCGCGCTGCGGCTGGCCGAGCTCATCGCCGAGGCCGGAATCCCCGCCGGAGTGGTGAACGTCGTGCCGGGCTTCGGC
>JBEKCN010000172.1:0-6809 GCA_050014855.1 Streptosporangiaceae bacterium
GACCACCACGACCGCGATAAAAGCCCATCCCAGCGGACGCAGCATCTGGCGCTGACGGTAGCGGCGCTCACCGGCGCGCGACCGCGCCTGCGCCACCCGGGCCGACGCCTCCCCGGCGCCCGCCGCGGGCGGCGGCTGGCCGGGATCCGCCGGGCCATGCGTGCGGCCCGCCGCTGCCAGCCGTGTCCTCATGGTCACAGTCTGGCGCGCGGCGGGCGCCGAAAACAGATCAGACATGGGTACCAGCGCGGACCGGCGCGGAGACGGCGGGTGCCCCGGCTGTCATCCGGCGGCCGCGCACGAACAGCACGACCAGCCGGGTCAGCACGTCGGCCAGGGCCATCATCACCAGCGCCGCCACCCAGGCCGCCGAGCTGGTGATGTGGTGCGCGACGCTAAACCGGGCGATGGCCGGGCCCGCGCCGTTGCTCGCGGCGACCGCGAAGGCCAGCCGGGCGCCCACGCCGCCGACCCACATGCTGGCCGCCACAACACCCGCGCGGCCCAGGGGCCGGCCGTCAGCGCCCAGGCGCAGCCGGGTGGCCAGGCCGCCGAGCCCGCCCATCACCGCGCCGGCCAGCACGCACGCCGCCTCCAGCACCAGGTCGCTGCCCCCGGCAGGCACCGAATGCAAGAACAGCACCGCGGCGCAGCCCACCGCGAGCACCGGGGCCATCAGGGACCGCGCATCGAGCGGGTGCTCGCGGATCTGGCGGATGACCAGGAGGATGAGGCTTGCGTTGATCAGGTACATGGTGATGTTGTTCATGCCGTCAGCGTGCCTCCGGCCCCCGGGCGCGGCGTCGGCCCACAGGTGGGAGCCCGGGTTGATACCCAGCCTCAACCCCTGGGTTGAGCCGCTCTTGTGAATCGGCGGGCCCTTGGACAGCTCCACGCCGCGGCATCCGCCTCCGATGCCGGGCCAGCGTCCCAACGATCAAGGGACAGCCGCCCTTCGATAACAATTGACTCCTGCTGACCACCATCATCAGCCGTCACGCGGACTCGTCGAAAACGTTGTCGCTGACGAGTCCGCCCAGGTCAGGGCATCGCATGAAGAAGCTGCTCTAGATAACGTTCGATTTACAACACCCGCAGTATCAGGACCCGTCGAGACGCGCTCAGCTCGGCAACCTCCGCGGAACCGCACTTTCGAGGAGGTGACGGGCGAAGAAGCGCTCTGAGCTCTCCATCTCGAACGCGGGTACGCCCGCGTGGTGGCCGGGGTTGGCGTGCGGCGTCTTTTCGCGGGAGGCGAAGGCGCCGAACAGCGCGAGGCCCCAGTCGGGATGCCGGTAACAATGGACGCGTCAGCACCGTTAGAGCGTCCAGTTTCCTGAACTGCCCTGGTGCGCGCTGTGGGACGGGGTGGTCGTTAGCGTGGCCGGAACGGGCTTGCCGAACTCATGGTGCCGGGCCGTCTCCTCCGCATGACCGCGCGGCGCACACCTGCTACTGCAGATCGCACCCGCGTCCTCAACGAT
This sequence comes from Streptosporangiaceae bacterium, assembly GCA_050014855.1. GTDB lineage: Bacteria > Actinomycetota > Actinomycetes > Streptosporangiales > Streptosporangiaceae > Bog-532. The sequence continues at coordinate 1,485 of JBEKCN010000172.1, forward strand.
CAACTCGCCAACGACTTCCGCTGGTACCCCGGCTTCAACCAGGCCCCGGATCTCATAACGCTCCCAGCGTAGCCTCCCCCAAATTGTCCCGTTCTCGTTCCGCTGACCCGGTGCCGACTTCACCCGGACTACAGGAGGCCATTGCACACTTTCCGAAACTCGTTCAAGGCGGCGATAGGCCTTTATTTCTCCAAGCTGAGTTTCGGATAATCCTCTAGGTCTCAGGCTCGGCTTTCCATACCGATTTGATCCCCGGGCGCTGCTCATTCAGATCTGCGTTCAACACGGTGCCCCAGATCTTCGCGGCCCGTCCGACGACTGTGATCACCTCCCGTGCCGCGAACTTCACCGATGGGACGGCGATCACCGTCAGGAAAGAGCCGCCGTCGGGATTGGCGGGGGGGAGGTTCTGGATGTCATAGAAGGTAGCGATGGCCCCATTGGCCTGGGTTGCGTGGCCGGATATTTCGACAGGTATGCCAGCTTCGAATCCGAAGACCTCAACGGTGAGGCTGATACTGTCGTCGTCCCTGAGCTCGATCTCGGGAACCTCGGTGTGCGGCATGAATGGATCCTCTCAAATGTGTGCTTACTGGGTAAGGTATCGGAGCGACTCCCGGACTCCGGGAAGGTTGCCTTTGCGCTGGTAGAGATGAAGAGCCTGGGTGGCTGCGGCGTGTGCGTCGGGGACACGGCCGGCCGCAGCGAGGACGTGAGCGAGGTCGAGCAGGGCGTCGGCGTGCTCGCTTAGCAGGTCCGTCTGCGCGGCCAGCGCCGCCGCCGAGCGTGCGAGGTCCTCCGCCTCGGCGTGGTGGTTACGGCCGGCGAGGATCCTGGCCGACAATCCCTGGCCGATGATCTGAGCGGACAGGTCCTGGTCGGCGCCGGCGTCCCGGCTTATCGTGATCAGGTGGGCGGCTTCGTCGTACCGGCTCTGGCCCTGCGCCGCGATGGCTTTGGCCAGTAGCGCTGCCGTGGTGGCCAGGATGCCCCTCTCGCCCATCTGGTCGAGGGATTCGTATTCGAGGCGGAGGTGCGTCTCGGCGGTCGCGGGATCGCCGGCGAGCATCGCGATGAGGGCGGCGGGTTCGGTGAGCGTCGCGGTCATCGTCGGGCCGAGGGTGTCCAGGAGGGCTTTCGCGCGGCTGAGCGTTGCGTGTGCCGTCGCGACGTTATCCTGCATTGCGTACAGGCCTGCCATGTGGAGGAGGATCACGGCCTGCCCGCTGGGGTGGTTCCCGATATCAACGAGGTAGCCCTCGCAGCGCCGTATCCCTTCCGGTGCCGGCGTTGGACCCCACAGCGCAGCTGAGGCGAGCCAGCCGAGTATCTCGGTCAGTTGCCTGCGGTCGTTCACCCGGCGCGCGTATCCGGCGGCGCGCTGCCAGGCGTCTTCGGCAGCGGCGGACCTTGCGTGGTTCCAGTGCAGCGCGGCCTGTAGCTGCAGGGTTCGGCAGAGTCCCAGTTCGTCCAGGCTTTGATCAAACTCGCTGCGCAATTCGGGAAGCGCGCGAGTGATCTCCATTGCGGCCCCGTTCGGGTCCACCTTGAGACCCAGTAGGAGGGCCTGAACCCGCGCGTGGGCGCGCTGGCCCTCATCGCCGTTGGCGGCGGCGATGCGCTGAGCGTGGTCGAGCGTGGCTCGTGCTTTCTCCAGCTGCCCGGCCTCCGTTAATGCTGTGCCAAGACTTGTGCAGAGCCGCGCGAGTGCTGGGTCCTCGGGTGGCAGCAGCCCAGTCGCGCGGACCAGCAGATTCACTGCCGCGAGCGCGTCGCCGCGGTCATGCGCAGCACGACCGGCCGTCTCGAGGTGCGCGGCCGCCCGACCCGGTAGCGGACCCGGCTGGGTTTCGCCGGGCCGCAGCTCGCGGCGATAGCGTACGGACTGTTCGAGGTGATAGCCGAGGATCTCCGCGCGCTGGGTGGCCGGCGTCCAGGCAACGTACTCGAGCCAGTCGGCGAAACGGTGGTGTAGCTCGGCGCGAAGCGACTTGGGGATCGCCCGGTAAGCCGCCTGCTGGATGAGGATGTGGTGGAAGCTGTACTGCTCTGCGGGGCTTCTGCCGGGCGGCCCGTGTTGCACGAGCCCCTTCGCGACCAGGGTCTGGAGGTTGCGGCTGAGCGGGGCGCGCGCCTCGGCCGGGAGTAGTTCGCGCACGGCCTGCACTCCGAAGTCGTTACCGACGATGGCCGCGCGGGCCAGGACACTGCTTGGTCCCGGCCCAAGACGGTGCAGGCGCGCCGCCAGCAGCGCCTCGATCGTAGGCGGCAGCACCGGCCGGATCTCGCTCCCGGCCTGTTCGCTGAGCGAGACCGCTAGCTGCTCAAGGTAGAGCGGATTGCCGGCAGCGGTCTGAAGAAGCTGTGCTCGAGTGGACGGCGGGATGCGCTGATCCCCTGCCAGTGCGTCCAGGAGCGCGGCGGCCGGGCCTTCGGCCAGCCGCGTGAGATCGATGGACAGTGCCCTTGCTGCCCCGGCCGCCCAGGCAGGACGCTGTTCCAGCAGTTCCGGGCGGGCGATGCAGACCAGGACAAGCGGCGATCGCCCCGGCTGAACGGTGAGGGATTCCACGAGGTCGAGGAAGGTCGGTTCGGCCCAGTGCAGGTCCTCGAAGACGACCAGCAACGGCCGGGACCGCGCAAGCGTTTCAAGAAGCCGACGGGCCGCCCAGAAAATCTCTGCGGCGTCCGACCTGCCCTGGTTACCGGGGCCGAGAGCGCTGCTCAGCCGCTCGGCCACGCCCGCCGCGTCCGCCTCGCCCTCAAGGAGGGCCTTGATCGTGTCCGGCGAGTCGTGTCCGGCGCAGGCTTGGCGAACGACGTCACGCAGCGGCCAGAACGTGATGCCCTCCCCATAGGGAAGGCATCGCCCGGTGAGAACGTTCACCTCACGGCCGAGACGCCCCGCAACCTCGTGGACAAGCCGTGTCTTCCCAAGTCCTGCCTCGCCGGTCACGGTCACGAGCATCGTCACCCGCTCACGAGTGGCCCGAGCGTACGCGGCTTCGAGCCGGTGCATCTCCTCGTCCCGGCCCACCAAGGGCGCGTCGAGACGGAGCGCGAGCGGACGCACGCCCGCGTGCGCGGATCGCAGGAGGAACCGGTCGGGACCGGCGCTTTCCGCTTCGATGGCTGCCGCGGCGAGCCCGTGCGTCTGCCGGCTGATGAGGATCTGGCCAGGCTCGGCGGTCTCCGCGAGCATCACCGCCTGGGTCCCCGCATCCCCGGCGAACCCAAGCGGCCCCGACCCTCCCACCAGTGCCTCGCCCGTCGCAAGGCCGAAACGGCACGCCAGGCTCACACCATGCCGCCGCAGCAGAATGCCCGCTTCGGTGGCGAGCGCGCTTCGCGCTTCCAAACTCGCCCGCGCCGCCCGCAGGGCATCATCCTCGTGCACCGAAGCGACACCGAAGACGCCCACTAGGCGCTCGCCTGCGCTGATCGCCAGCTTTCCTCCGTACCGCTCCAGGACCGCCGTCAGGCCAGAAACTGAGTACTCGTTCACGGCTTCGTGCGTCTCCGGGTCCATCGCCGGACCCGAGGTTGACGCCACCTGCAACACAACGCAAAGCACGGTCACGGGTCTGCGCGCCAGCGGCGCCCCCGTCGCGGTCGGCGCTGGTGAAAGCACCGGGTCGTGGCGCAGGATCGCCGCCTCGAGCTCACCGAGGCGGGGCGACGTCTCTAAACCCAGCTCTTCCCGCAGCACATTCCGGAACTCGCGGTAGACCTCGAGCGCTTCGGTCTGCCGGCCGCCGCGGTAGAGGGCGAGCATGAGCTGACCGCGAAGACGCTCCCGCACGGGATGCTCGCTGACCAGTCGCCGCAACTCAGCTGTGAGTGCATCCGCCGAGCCGAGAGCCAGGTCCGCCTCGATCCGCTCCTCCAGGCAAGTCAGGTACAGCTCCTCCAGCCGGGCGATCTCCGCCTGCGCGAACGGCTCGTAGCGGAAATCGGCCAGCGCCGGACCCTGCCACAACGACAGCGCCTGGCCTAGCGTTTGGGCAGCCCCTGCCGCGTCCCCGGCCGCCAGAGCATCGCGGCCCTCGCAGAGCAGCTGCCCGAACTGCCTGACGTCCAGCTCTTCCGGGAAGATCCGCAGCACGTAGCCCGGCGCTGTGGTGATGAGGCGACCCGGCGGAAGCACTCTTCGCAATCGTGAGATCGCCGCCTGCAGAGCGTTCGCTGCACTGGGCGGGGAGTCCTCGCCCCACAGATCCACCAGAAGCTGCTCGCTCGGCACGACCTCGTTCGCATGCAGCAACAGCCTGGCAAGCACAGCCCGCTGCCGGACGCCGCCAATCGCGACCCGCTGGCCGCCGTCCTCCAGCTGAAACGGGCCGAGGATGCGTACCTGCACCGTCCCTCCCGACCACGCTGTCAGCGGACTGTCAGCGCCCAGCGCCCATTATCGGACTGTACAGCAACAAACAAGCGTCGGGCTCCCGGCGCAGTTACGGGGTCCGGAGACTATCCGGCCGAGGAATAGCTCTACGGACTGGAGAGGGTGGGTTAAATAACTTCCAAGAACAACTGGTTCGGGGAAGTCCTGGCGGCCAGGACTTCCGGGAACGCGGGCCCGGACGTCCCATACGGCCAGCTCAGCCCTTCCGAGAACAGGGACCCGGGTCTTCGGCGTCGCCGTTGGAGCTATCTCCGGCCCGGTAGTCCCCGGACCCCTAACCGGCCATCATGAATTACAACGTGATAGTGAGGAGTGCTTGACATGGCAACAGAATTTGGTACCAACAGCCTCGTCCCAGGGGGTTCGGTTTTCTTCTTCTTCGCTAGGTCCGTCACCGCGAACTTTCTTCCCTACATCTCGGTGATACCGACATCTCCGTCCTTCACGCCAGGCGAAGCTGGAGCGAGCACTGCTGGGCTGCCGGAGGCCATCAACCAGCTCGGCGCCAGCCCGGTGTGGTCTCGGCTCAGCGACGACGCGAGTGGCATCACCTACTACATCAGCGTTCAGAACAACAGCAATAGCACGGTCGAGTTCTCCTTCGTGGAAGCAGATTTCTGACGCACGCGAGGCACCGCAACCAATCACCCCGAACGGAACAGGAGACCAGAGTCATGAAGGCAGTAGTCGTCCACGACGAGCGCGGCCAGATCACCGCAATCTCAAAAGCGGTAGACCTGAATCAGGCGGGAAACAAGTTTGTCAGTATGGGCGTCATTCCCGGTGAAGGTCAGTACGCACTCGACGTCGAGCTCACCGAGGAACTTTCGGGTATGCGCCTGTCGGACATTCACCAGTCCTACGAAGTGGATCGCGCGACATCAAGGCTCGTGAAACGAGAGCACGCCATCACAGAGTGA
>JBEKCN010000173.1:0-6808 GCA_050014855.1 Streptosporangiaceae bacterium
CGATGCTCCTATGTTTGTCAAGGCCTTCTTTTCTTCATTCTGGAAATCGGCAAGATCCTGGTTTTGCTGAGTGCGGACACGACAGGGATGGGCCGCTCGCGGTGGAGGGCAGGCTCTTATCAGGTCACGAGGTCAGCAGGCTGGAAGGGTCCCGGGGCAGCCGGCAGATCGATAGAAGGCCAGCACGTGGGTGCGGCAGCCGAATAGCGGGCCAGGCCGCCCCGGGAAGCTGCGGAGTTCAGCCGTTGGCGGTGGTGATCGCGGTGGCGACCAGCGTGATGGTGCGGGTGTCGAGGTTGCCCAGGACGGTGCGCAGGTGGACGGGGATGGCGGGGTCGCCAAGGCTGGCAGCGATCCGCAAGATGGCTTGCTCGGAGGATGCGCACGGCAGCAGCCCGCTCTCCAGGGCGTGCAGGGCGGCGTCCCAGCTGATGGCGGCGAGGGGCTGACCGGTGCTGATGCCGGTGCTGGCGGTGATGGTGCGGCGGAAGGCGTCGCGGTGCAGGAAGTGCCCGTGGCTGATGATCAGCCCGGCGGCGGCGGCATCGGCGGGGATGCCGTCGGCGGCGTCCAGGAGCTGGCAGGTCAGCTCGGGGACGCCGATGGCAGTGGCGTTCATGGTGATGCCTCCAGGGGGAAACGGGCCGCCGCGCGGGCGCGTGGCGGGGGCGGCCCTTATCCGGTCATGAGAGAGGGTCCCGGGGCGGCCGGCAGATCGATCCAAGGCCAGCACGGCGTGCGGCAGCCGAATAGCGGGCTAAGCCGCCCCGGGAAGCTGAGGTATCAGGCGCCGGCGCGGAGCTGGTGGTAGACCTCACGCGCGACGTAGCGCTTCAGGCAGCGGATGATCTCTTTCTTCGACAAGCCCTCTTTGGTGCGGCGCTCGACGTAGGCGCGGGTGGCCGGGTGGCCCGGGCGGGATCCCAGCCGGGTGATCACGATCCGCCACAGCGCGTGGTTGGCCTGGCGGTCGCCGCCGCGGTTGAGCCGGTGCCGGCTGACCTTGCCCGAGGAGGCGGGGATCGGGGCGGCACCGCACAGGTGCGCCCACGAGCTCTCGCTGCGCAGCCGCTCTGGGTGGTCCCCGGCGGCGATCAGCAGCAGCGCGGCGGTGTCCGGGCCGACACCGTGCAAGGCCAGCAGGCCCGGCGCGCGGGCGGTGACCAGCGGGCCGATCAGCTCATCCAGGCGGTCCAGCTGGGCGTCCAGGAACTGGGCGCGGCGGCCCAGCTCGCGCAGCGCGACCCGGGTCGCGTAGCCGGGCACGTCGCCCGGCCGGGGCCGCAGCGACGCGATCGCCTCCACCAGCTGCGCCGGGCGGTGCCCGGCGAACCGGGCCCGCAGCTCATCCGGGCCGGTCACGATCAGCGCCCGGGCCTGGTTGATCGCCTGGGTCCGCTCGGCGCGGGCGCTGCGCTTGGCCACCATCAGCGCCCGGATCGCCTCCACCGCGCCGTCGCGGCCCTTCGGCGCGCCCGATGCCCGGCCGGACTGCGCGGCCCGCGCCGCGCTGACCGCATCCAGCGGATCGGATTTGCCCGCCCGGTGCCGGTCCTGCCGGTCCGCCCGGTCCACTTCCACCACCCGGATGCCTGCCGCGGCCAGGTGCCGGGCCAGGCCCGCGCCGTAACTGCCGGTCCCCTCGACGCCGACCAGGGCGATGTCCCCGAACCCGCCCAGCCAGCCCAGCAGGCTGGCATATCCGGCCGCGGTGGCGGGAAACTCCTGAACGGCCAGCAGCCCGCCGATCGGGTCCAGCGCGGCCGCGACATGCAGATCGGCGTGAGTGTCCACGCCACCGGTGATGACAGGTCTGTCTTCTACGATGGTCATTGCCGTCCCTTTTCGTGGTTGAGGGATGGCACGCACCCGCTGGCCGTCGGACCCGTGAACCCCGGCCTCTTGCCCAGGCCAGGCAGATCAGACCGGCAGCGCCGGTGGGTGCCAGGAACTGGGACCCGGCCGGCAAGCCGGTAGCAGGACAACCTCAACGGCGTCGGCCGGATCGCAGGTCAGGCCGGGTCCCAGGCTCCGACGCTACGCCCGTACCACCGCAAAACCCCAGAAGTAAGACGGCGTGTCGGAACCGCTCCCCCCACCCTCCCTGCCGAATATTTGCCGCTGACACATGAGAAACCGCGGACTGCGCCCGCGCGCAGATATTCCAGTTCTGGCGTCGAAGAACTGGGGCCTAAGCTCGCGCCATCCCGGCCGGGCTGCGACGTCTGGGCTAGTCTCGTAGTAATTGTGGACCACTCGATGCTGTGCTGAATGAAATTACTGTCGCGGTTACTAGCTCTTATATATTTGCCTGAAGGGGACTTACGGTTGTAACGATCAACTAGTGCCTGACTAGTCCGCGACTCTATGATACTCGGCCCATGACTGAACAACCGCCGAGTGGCCATCCCGGACAACTCAAGAAGAGGCGGTGGACCTTGGATCCTGGAGTAGCTACCGTGTGTGCTGCCGCAATCGCCGTTGCTGGCGGTTTCATTGGTCACTTTCCCCGAATGAGCGAACCGTGCACGTTCACCAAGTACTATGCACTGCCCGTGCGCTTACCGGCGGCGGGAGGCTCCGGCTCGCCCGTGATTCCCGGAGCGGGTACTTCGCCTGGGTGCTCGCGGGCAGTGATATCGGCTAGCAGGTGGCGTTTGACAGTTCCGCAGTGCGGTTACCCGGGGTGGCGGGGTCGAGGATCGTGAAGTGGTTACCCGCGATGGTAGAAGCTCCCGGGAATGCTGCTTGCGCGGAAGCGGCCTTAACGATGTTGTCGGAACCGCCGGCGTAGACATGAAACGGGATGTGGCACTGGTGATCATCGAGGGCGGTCGCGTTGACGATACGCTGAAGCACGGTCCGCTGGGTGTCTGCCACCTGTCGGTTAAGAACGCGCAGGTTGCCAGCCTGGGGATGACGGCCGTACCCGAGGGCGCGGCGGAGGAATTCCAGGTATTCAGACCCGACGTTGGGCACGCGAGCATCACCACCGACCGTATCCGGCTCAACTCCCGCGCCCGCCCCTCACTGACCATCCAGGCCAGGAAGCGCTGCAGGATGAGGCCGCCCTGGCTGTGGGTGACGACCGCCATATCTGATGCATTGGCTAGCACGGTCGCGTACTCGGTGGCCAGGGTCTGGGCGATGTCGTCGTATTCTGACACGTGCGTGACCGAGAATGGCAGCCGCGGTTTCTTGGGAGAGGGGTAGCCGAACGAGTGGATCCGCAGGCCGCGGAGTTCCTCGTCCGCGCGCCAAACCTCGTTGAGCCGCTCCCAAGTCGCTGGGGATGACCAGAACCCGTGAATCGTGACTAGTGTGGCGCCCATCACGGTCACCTCCGGGACTGTATGCCCCTTGTGAGCTAGCCGGGACTCCTCCTGGCTTGGCGTAATCGCAGGAGACCGGGATGGCCTGGTGACGGATTGACCCTCATGGCCCAGCGACTGGCCGGATGACAGCATTCCGGTGCCGGGTCCCAGCGCTTGGGCCTGACTTCTTCCTTCTGGAAGGCGTCCGATGAATTCGCGCCACCTTTTCTCTACCATATCGTCCTGCTCTAGAAGGCGCTCCAGCCGCCGCCGGATAACTGGGCGAAATGGTTGAATGCGGTCCACGAGCGTTTCGAGTTCGGCGCCTGAGAATGCTGAGGCAATGTCTTGAGTCAAGTGCCCGAAGCTCCAGGCGCGCGTCAATACGGCTAGGCTGCTGTTGAGTGCGCCCTGGATCGATTCCAATTGCCTAGCTCCTACTGAATCAATAAATCCATCGTTACTCAGCAGGCTGGCCATTCGACGGAGATACTCACGTTCTGCATGGAGACGTAGCAGATGTGCGCGAAGCGCGCGTGCTCGATAATGGTCAAGCCGCGAAGGTCTTTCGATTACGAACACCGGAATGGCGCGATGGTAAAACATGACCGTCGTGGCTGAAAGCTCTAGACCGTCAACCTTCCAACTCCCGCCCCACTTCGCTGTTGCCTTGTCTTCAGAATCAAGCTCTATCGCGACTGCCGGCTTACCGGCAACCACATCCCCGCTTAGGTCCCCGACCGTCGTGGCTGCTTCAAAAGACTGCGCAATTGGAGTTCCTATCCTTCCGAACTCCGTACTCGTTGTCTTGTCGGTTCTGGACCGAACTGTTGTCGGCATTGACAGAATCAAATCTACTGCCCTTGACACGTTCAGCCGCACTGCGGGTGTACTGCCGGAATCTTTCACCATGCGCAGGCGGCAAGAAATGACGACCTCTCCCTGCTATTTTCAAGTCGGCGTTAAACAAGTCATTACGAACAGTGGCAGGGTAAAGGCGCCGCGATATTCCCTGAGATCCGATGTCTCATGCCTGCATCCTCAGATTACAACGATCCTGTATGACACTATCTGGCCGCTGCGGTACTACATGTAACCGGGCCCGGAGCGACGTGCTCGCTGCCCAGGCGGGCCGCCGCCTCCCGCGAGAGTTTCTTGGGGAGCTTGATGACCAACGACTTCACGGCGGCGGCCTCCCTTCGGCGGGCGGCACCCCCGGGCCCATGCCAAACCAACGGGACCAAAGGAGCCGGCCCGGGGACGCCTGCACCCAGGCCTACGCGCATCTCCACGGCCTACGTCAAGTCGCCCTCTGGCCTGCGGCAATGAGTTCGCGCGGGCGGTACCCTGGCATTCTCCTAACGCCGGGGGGCGGCCCGACTCAAGCGCGGCCGGTTGGCGATGAGCACGCTGCCGTCGCGCTGCACGATGATCTGCCCGGAATCACCCCCGGCCAGCTCGCGGGCGGCCCGCATCGGACGATCAGCGGTGTCCCGATAGGGTCACTTGCCCAGGGTGAAGAAGCCCACCATGCCCATCGCGAAGTGCGGCTTGCCGGTGGTCGGGTCGGGGATGAAGCAGACCACGGTGTACTCACTGGCCGTGCCGGTCAGCATGATGTTCACCTGCGAGTGGGGCGAGATGACGTCAACACCAGTGGACAGCCCGTGCGGCGCGTCAGCGAAGACAGCCGGGGGGGTGTTGCTATTACTCTCCAGGGCGGCCTGCACCTGGGCGACGGTCGCGCCGGCCTTGACCGGCAGCATCTGTGCCTCATGCAGGTCGGTGGAGGTGTTGTCCATCCTGACCCAGCCGGGGTTCAGGGTGGCGGCCGAGATGGCGAAGCGCGGGGTGTCCATCTGTGGCATGGTCATGCTGATGGTCTCGCTGCTGGCCGGCAGCACCGCGCCAGTGTCCGAGCCAGTCACGGTGAACGGCGCGGAGATGCCATTCTTACCGCCGGACTTCGGCCACTGCGTGGTGTCCGCGACATAGTAGGTCCCGGCGGGCAGGATGACCTGTTGCTCGGTGGCAGACGTGCCGGGGTTACCGCCGTAGGCGAGCACCTGGTTATTGATCTTGGTGATTGTGGTCGCGGCGAGCTTGAGGGATGCCGCAGTAGGCGGGCCGTTGCTGCCGGCCCCCACCGCCGCCAGCTCCGTGCGGAACTCAGTCAGGGTCGCGCCCGGCTTGAGCGCGAAGATCTGCATGTCGAACGAGCCGGAGCTGTTCGGGTTCTCGTTGCTCGTGAGCGTGAACGTCACCAGCCCTGCCTTCAGCTCTGGGTGCTGAAGGGTGAAGACCTGCCCGTTGGATGACTCGGTGACGGTCGTGGACGACGGCAGCGGTGGCCCTGTCGCCTTCGGCTTGGCGGTGCTGCTGCACCCGGCGGCGGCCAGTGCCACGATAGCGGCACCAACGACAGCGATTGCGAGTCTTCGCATTTCCTCTTACCTTCCAGTTGCGTGCTTGCCAAAATGGGTTCCGGCCCGGACACGTCCCTGGGGAACACGACGGCGGGCACCTGGTGCACCTCGACCGGCGCAGGTTCCGCGGACCCGCCAGGAGCTGGGGCCACTCTCTGGCCACGAGCTCACGACCGAAGGTCCCTGCCAGGCGCCGATGATCCGTCGCAGCTACTGCTGGATCTCGATGGGCTTGACGATGCCACCGCCGTCAGCGGTCACAGCTCTCAGGTTGTGGCGTACCTCTCAAGGCCAGCAGCCTGGAGTTCCTCTGGCGCCATCGCCACCCGGTAATGCACGGACGCGCCGAAGTTGAGTATCAACGGCTCAGTCACGTGCGGAACCTGGCTAGCGCCGTCCACCTCGACGATCATCACGGCACCGCGTCCTACGCCGTTGTCGGTGAAGTAGATGACCTCGGGCTTGATAGCGCCGAGCACCTCGCCTATCTTCTCTCCGGCCGTGCCCTGGCGGACATAGGTGCTGAACGGCTCCAGCGGAAAATCGACTTCGACGATGAACTTCATGACGTCCCCCCACGGGTCAGCGGCATTGCCGATACCGCCAGACCGTAACACGGCATCCGCCACCAAACCAGGGCAAAGCTGGCCCAGCGTTAGCCCTATTCCTGATCTTCGCACCCGAGCACGCCACCGACGGCTCGCGGCAGCCGCGAGAGACCGAGTAACCAAGTGAGTATCAATCGCCACCGACAGCGATTGACGCCAGCGGACGTCAGCGGACGGTACTTCCCAGATCAGAGATGCCGCACCGCTGGCAGTAGGTACCGCCACTTGGCTTCGGGACGAAGAGGCCACGGCTGACCTCGCTAACGCTCACGCTAACAACGGTCGTGGATCACGGTGGATGCACGTGGAGCCAGTAGCCGACTGACCTGCACTTGAGTACCTCGGCGGGGGAGCGCTGAGTTCGAGACAGTTACCGCTCCCGGACTGCGCAGGTCAGGTGGGTCACCCGCTGCGTCGGCTCCGCGCGGACCTGCTCCAGGGCCACGCGGCCCGCGTCCAC
>JBEKCN010000174.1:0-6743 GCA_050014855.1 Streptosporangiaceae bacterium
TTAACCGGGAGCAATGGGGCCGCTCAGGCCTCCGGGTTAACCGGGAGCAATGGGGCCGCTCAGGCCTCCGGGTTAACCGGGAGCAATGGGGCCGCTCAGGCCTCCGGGCCGGCCGGGGATGGCAGCCGGGACAGCGCGCTGACCGCGACGGAGTTGTGCACGGTGAAGGCGACGGCACTGCCCAGGTAGCGGTCCGCGGACCACTCCAGCGGCACACCGGACGGATCGGTGGTGCGGCGGCGCTCACGCAGCAGCGGCACCCGCGGACGGCAGCCGAGCAGCCGCGCGTCGTCGGCCGAGGCCGGCACCGAGTCGATGACGTGCTCGGCGTCGGCGAACACTAGGCCCAGCTCCTCCAGCCGCTCGTAGATCGACTGGTGGTCCGCGTCGATGCCCGCGACCAGGGCCCCGACCCGGTCCGGGAACGCGGTGCGCTCGATCATCACCGGCTCGCCGGACAGCAGCCGGACCCGGGTCAGATGGTAGATCACCGCACCGGGAGGCAGCCCGAGCTGCTCGTACTCGGACGGCTTGGCCTCCCGGCGGGTCAGGTCGACGACCCGGCCGGACGGGACCCGGCCGATGGCCCGGGCCCAGCGGGAGAAGCTCAGCAGCTCGCCGAAGCTCTGCAGCTGCGGACCGCCGAGCACGATCCGCCGGGCGCCGCGGCGCGAGGCGATCACCCCGTCGGCGCGCAGGGCGGCGAACGCCTGCCGGACGGTGCCACGGGACACCGAGTAGCTCTCGGCCAGATCACTCTCGGAGGGAAGGCGGGTCCCGGGCGGGTAGGTGCCCGCTATGATGGCCGCGCGCAGGTCGTCCGCGACCTTGCGGTACAGCGACGTCCTGGCGGGGCCCACAGTGGCCCACACTATCCGCCCCGGCCGGAGCTCAGCTGCTGTGGCGCGCGTCCCGGCTCACGGCCTGCTCGTACCCACGGTCCTCGTGCCCAAGGTCCTCGCGGTCGTGCCGCTCCTCGCGGTCGTGCCGCTCCTCGCGGTCGTGCCGGTGCGCGCGGGCCTGCTCCGACGTCTCGTGCGCGGGATCGGGCAGGCCGGGCGTGCCGTCCAGCAGCGGGTCGCCGGCGGCCACCGCGGGCGCGTCCGGGACCAGGACGCTGTCGGTGATGGCATCCGGGCCGAACCGGGCCTGCAGCATCCGGGCGAAGCGGTGCCCGACCCGCTGCATCGGGGCTTCGGCGAAGTAGTAGCTCAGCGCGGCGGCGGCCAGCACGACCACCAGGATGCCCGCGGCCAGCAGGACCTGGATGGGGAACGGGTGCGGCCGGTCGAAGGCCGGGACCGTCCGGTAGGCGTTCAGCACGATGGGGTGCAGCATGTAGACCGAGTAGCTGACCAGGCCCAGCCAGGCCAGCGCGCGCGGGACCGTCCGGTGCCGCAGAGCCATACCGATCGCGAACGTCGCGCCGGCCAGCACGAGGCTGCTGATCCACTGCAGGTCGAACTGCCGCTGGTACGACCCGTACAGGTGCCACATCGAGCTGTGCCAGACTCCGGCCGCGATGGTCAGCGCGAACACGAGCACCGCGATGACGGCCGCCTTGCGCCGCCCGAACTCGCCCCGCTCGGCGCGGTACAGCATGGTGCCGGTGAACATCAGCGCCAGAATGGTCAGCCCGCTCCACTTGTACGGGTAGCTGGTGTTGAACAGGAGCAGGGTCAGGCCGGTGACCGCGGCCAGGGCACCGCCCACCATACGGGGGACCCGGCGTCCGCTGACGGCGAGCGCCAGGCCGACGAACAGGGCCGCGTCGGCGATGATCGCCACCCGGCGCGAGCCGACGGCATGGCTGAGCCCCTGGATCGGCAGGATCCCGCCGAGCGCAACGGCCCCGATCGCCGCCGTCAGCGCGTACCCCCCGCTGTGCCGGTGCACCCGGAAGGTGAACAGCGACGACAGCAGGAGATAGAAGACCATCTCGAAGGACAGGGTCCAGATGACGTTCGGCACGTTGGCGCCGTCCAGCATGTTGGACATCATGAACGGCAGCGAGTAGATCCACGTCTTCGGCTGGGTGTCCGCGCCGTGGATCGGGCCGAGCCCGGTCTTCCAGGCCAGGAGCGAGATCCCGATGCCCAGGAGGTACAGCGGGTACAGGCGGAACGCGCGGCTGACCCAGAAACCGCGGACGCTGCCTTTGCGCTCCAGCGAGGCCGGGATGATGTAGCCACTCACCAGAAAGAACACGAACACGCCATACTGCCCGGCGTTGAACCACTGGTACACGTCGGCGCGGACGTGCTGCAGGACCAGGGTGCTGCTGTGATCGAACACGACACACAGGGCCGCGAATCCGCGCAGCGCGTCAAGCCATGCGAGCCGCCGACCTTTGGCGGGGGCTGGCACGGGCTCGGGAGGCGTTGGCTCGGTCACCAACGCTGCGGGGGCACTGGACACGCGAACCGACGTTACCCGACATGCCGCGCTAACAAGTGGAAAAACACGGCGTATGGGGCAGCAGAACGCCGAGCCTCACCGTGGGCCGCCACCCGCCAGCACGGTGCACCGTGAGCGCCCGGACCGGGGGCACAGGTCAGCGATAAGACGCCCGGCTCCGGGGCGGCCGGCGGCTCGGCGGGGACCCGGCGGGCGCGGCGGGTCCGCTTGGCCTGCGCGGCGGCGTAGGTCCGCTCCAGGGCGGCTTCGGTGGCCGGCAGGTCGCGCTGGGCCAGCACGACGAAGAGGCAGTCGACCACGGTGAGCTGCGCGATGCGGCTCGTCATCGCGCCGGAGCGGAACGCCGTTTCCCGGGCCGCGGTGAGCAGGACGAAGTCGGCGGCCTCGGTAATCGGCGACCACGGGAAATTCGTCACGGCGACCGTCGTGGCCCCGTTGCGGCGCGCTTCGCGCAGCGCGTCGATCGTGTCCACCGTCGTCCCGGTGTGCGACAGGCCGACGGCCACGTCACCGACGGCGCGCAGCGCCGCGGAGGTGATCGCCGTGTGCGGATCCGGCCAGGCGAACGCCGGACGGCCGATGCGCTGCAGCTTCTGCTGCAGGTCGAGCGACACGTAGCCGCTGGCCCCCACGCCGTAGATGTCGATACGGTTCGCAGTGGCCAGTGCGTCGACCACGTTGACCAGCACGGCCACGTCGAGATGGTTCGCCGTCTCGGTGACGGCCATGGCGTCCGCGTAGGCGATCTTCTTGGCGATCAGCGCGGCGTCGTCCCCCGGGCTGATGTCGTGGGAGGCCGCCGCGACCCCGCCCGCGTCGCCGTGCGCCACCGCCGCGGCCAGCGCCAGCCGCAGCTCCGGGTAGCCGCGCAGCCCGACCGCGCGGCAGAACCGCACCACCGTGGTGGCCGAGGTGCCGCAGGCACGGGAGAGCTCCGAGATCGACCGGCGGGCGGCCCCGCCGGGATCGTCGAGCACCGCCTGGCCGACCCGCCGTTCGACCGGCGCCAGGTTGGGCAGCAGCGCGCGGATGGTGACCAGGATGCCGATGTCCATCCGGGGCTGCCCCGGCCCGGCTACGTCAGCATCCAGCCGGGTCATCACGTCTCCACAGGGCGGCTACAGCCTGCCCCGGCCGGGAAGTGATCATGTTAACGGCTGCCCCCGTCGGCGCAGTTCCAGTTGAAAATGCGGATAAATCGCCTGTGCAGATGCACAGTGCATTATGACCCATCCGCGCATTATGACCAATCCGCCCGGTCAGCGGGAGGGCCGGCCCCGTGGCCCGGGGGCGCAGGCGGGCGGGCCCGGGCGGGCACCCCGGGATACGGGCCCGGGCGGGCACCCCGGGATACGGGCCCGGCCGGGCGCCCCGGGATTGGGCGCGCCCGGGGATGCGGGCGGGCAACGGCAGGACCGAGGAAAGCGCCGGAAACAGGAGGCGCCGGGCCGGCGACCGGGGCCGCTGGCGGGCGGCCCCGGTCGCCGGGGGCGGGCCGCGGCCTCATACGGGCGGGTATGGCCGCGGCCCTCCTCGGGCAGCGGACTGGATATGTACGAGCCGCCCGAGGAGGTCAGGTCAGACGCAACTGGTTACGTCTTTCTTTCTCATACGTATCGCAGCGCGGGTCTGGCCGGGTCGCACCGGCTACGTAAGACTTCGGTAATGAATGTGGCTGGGCGGCTGGTCCGGAGAGCGGGCCTGCATCCCTGAAGCAGTACGTCTGCACCGTGCCGGTGACCGCGCCGTTCTTCGACGCGAAGTTCGCCGACCCGGTGGAGCGATTCGCCCGGGAGGCAGCCCGGCACCCGGTGTTCCGGCTGATCAGCAAGGACCGCTAGCGCAGGCCTTCGGCCAGCGGGCCGAGGGCCAGCGCCGGCAGGAACGTGAGAAACACCAGGACGAGCGCCACGCCCAGGGCCAGCGACACGAACATGGGACCGTCCGTGCGCAGCGAGCCCTCGGTGATCGCCGCCGGCCGCTGCCGGGCGAGGCTCCCCGCCAGGCCGAGGACGAACACCATGGGGACGTAGCGGCCGAGCAGCATGACGAGCGCGAGCGCGTTGTTGTAGAACGCCGTGTTGCCCGACAGCCCGCCGAACGCAGAGCCGTTGCTGTTGGCCGCGCTGGTGAAGGCGTAGACGATCTCGGAAAGTCCGTGGGCCCCGGGATTGCCGGTCGAGGCCCGGCCTGCGGGCAGCGCCAGGGCCAGGCCGGCCGCGGCCAGCAACGGCAATGGGGTGGCCAGGTAGTACAGGGCGACCATCTTCATCTCCGTCGCCCGGATGCGCTTGGTCAGGTACTGCGGGGTCCGGCTGACCATCAGGCCGCCCAGGAACACGGCAATCAGCGCCACCATGAGCAGGCCGTACAGGCCGCTGCCGACCCCGCCGGGGCTGATCTCGCCGAGCATCATGGCCGACATCAGCAGCCCGCCACCCAGTGGGGTGAAGCTGTCGTAGCTGGCGTTGGCCGCGCCGTCCGCGGTGGAGGTGGCCGCCGCACCGAACAGCGTGCTGCCCGGCACGCCGAAGGCCGTCTCCTTGCCCTCCATGGCGGCGCCCGCGGCGGCGGGCACGCTGCCTGCGGTGTGCGACAGCTCGGCGCCGGTGGTCAGGCCGACCCAGACCACGAGCAGGACGCCCGCGATGACCAGCAGCGCCCAGCTCTGGCGCAGGCTGCCCACCATGCGCCCGTACATCCGGATGACGGCTACGGGGATCAGCAGCATCAAGCCCATCTCGATGGCGTTGCTGAGGGGGCCGGGGTTCTCGAACGGGTGCGCGCTGTTGGCGTTGAAGAACCCGCCGCCGTCGCCCGACATCAGCTTGATCGGCTCCCAGGACGCGGCCAGGCCGCCCGGGATGAACTGCCGGGCGCCGGCCAGGGCGCGGTAGATGTCCCCGCCGGAGAAGTTCTGCACCACCCCGAGGCCAGCCAGCACGGCCGCGAAGATCACCGCCAGGGGCAGCAGGACGCGGACCACCGCACGGACCAGGTCTGTCCAGAAATTCCCCACGGCATTGGTATTCCGGCGGACCAGGCCGCGGATCAGGGCCACGGCCACGCACAGGCCGACGGCCGCACTCAGGAACGCTTCCGTGCCCAGCCCGGCGGCCTGGGCCACGTCCCCCAGGGAGGCCTCACCCGCGTAGTTCTGCCAGCTGGTGTTGGTGGTGAAGCTGACCGCGGTATTGAAGGCGAGCGCCGGGTCCAGGCCGGGGTGGCCGAACGAGAACGGCAGCGCGCCCTGCACCCGCAGCAGCAGGTACAGCAGCAGGATGCCGGCCCCGGAGACGGCGAGGACCGAGGCCGCGTAGTGCGTCCAGGGCTGGTCATCGTCGGGGTTGATGCCGCAGGCCCGGTAGATCACCGTCTCGGCCCGCCAATGCCGCGTGGTCGTGAAGACCCGGGCCAGGTAGTCGCCCAGCGGCACGTGCAGCACCCCGACGAGCCCGAGCACCACCAGCGCCTGCAGCCAGCCCGCCATCGCCGTACCTCCAGCCTCGGGTACCACCGCCCCTTGAGACCATCACCCGGCACGGGCGGGCGCAGTCGGCGCTAACAGGACCCAGGCGGCCGCCGGAGCGTTCCTCACGGCATCCGTGCGGCGGGGCTCGGGCGTCGGGGGCGAGCGGCGGAGTCAGGTCCTCCGGGAACGGGGGCGCCACGATGGACAGGCCGCCGTCCACGACGATCGTCTGGCCGGTGATGTACTCCGCGGCCGGGGACAGCAGGAACAGCACCGTCCCGGCGATCTCCTGCACGGTGCCGGGCCGGCGCTTGGGGATCTTGCTCAGCCGGCGCCGCGGCCGGGCAGGCAACCTCGGCCCACACAGTCCGGCCGCGGGAGTCGCCGCGGACCCCCCAGCTCTGGGCGAGGGCCTGGATGATGACCAGCCGGCGACCGCAGTCGCTCAGCGGGTCGTCGCTGGGCCGCGGGGCGCCCGGGCCACCCTCGTCGGTCACGGCGATCCAGGCCACGTGGCCGTGACAGGCCAGCTCCACGGTGAACCAGCCACTCTGTCCGCTGGCTGTGTGCTGGAGGGCGTTGGTCGCCAGCTCGACCGCCACCGAGGTGAGGTCGTCTTGGATGAAATTGCACGACAGCAAATGTCCCGCGCCGGGCGGCCTTCGCCAGCGCCAGCACGGGCCCGCGGCCGTACTGCCTGGTGTCCCGGACACCCAAGGCCGGTCCGGCCGACGATACGTCCGCGCAGTTGTGAGGACCAGGGATGACCTGGTGGGCCTCGGGCAGGGAAGCGGCCGGGCGCCGGCGGGGCCGCGAGCCAGCCAGGAACGCCGCCCAAGCCCAGCCGGTGCGG
>JBEKCN010000175.1:0-6734 GCA_050014855.1 Streptosporangiaceae bacterium
TGCCGTGGCCCGCGCCCCCGGCTCATCTCCCGCACCGGCGGCAGCAGTCCCAGATCCTCGCGGTAGCGGAGCATCCGCGGGGACATTCCCAGCCGCCGGGCCGCCTCGGATATGCGCATGGCGCAAAGCTTACATTTTTTTGTCAAGAACGGCCGCCAGGGCGTGCGCGGGGCCCAGTCATCCCATACGGTCGGTAACGCGCAGGCGCCGTCGGCGGTGCGCGCCCACGACTCCGGACGCCGTGACAACGAGGAGAATGCATGTCCAACGCACCGCTTCCGTACAAGGTCGCCGATCTGTCGCTCGCCGCGTTCGGGCGCAAGGAGATCGGCCTGGCCGAGCACGAGATGCCGGGCCTGATGGCGACCCGCGAGGAGTTCGCCGCCGCCCAGCCGCTGCGCGGCGCGCGGATCACCGGCTCGCTGCACATGACCGTGCAGACCGCCGTGCTCATCGAAACGCTGACCGCGCTGGGCGCGCAGGTCCGCTGGGCCAGCTGCAACATCTTCTCCACCCAGGACCACGCGGCCGCCGCGATCGTGGTCGGCCCCGACGGCACCCCCGACGACCCGAAGGGCGTGCCCGTCTTCGCCTGGAAGGGGGAGAGCCTGGAGGAGTACTGGTGGTGCACCGAGCAGGCGCTGACCTGGCCGGACGGGGCCACCCCGAACATGCTGCTGGATGACGGCGGCGACGCCACGATGTTCGTGCACAAGGGCGCGGAGTACGAGAAGGCAGGCGGGGTCCCGTCCGCGGCCGACGACGACGCGGACGAGTGGAAGGTCATCCTGGACCGGCTGCGCGCGTCGCTGGCCGCCGCCCCCGGCAGGTGGATCGCGGTCGCTGACTCCATCAAGGGCGTGACCGAGGAGACCACGACCGGCGTGCACCGGCTGTACGAGATGGCGCGGGCGGGCTCGCTTCTGTTCCCGGCCATCAACGTCAACGACTCGGTCACCAAATCCAAGTTCGACAACAAGTACGGCTGCCGGCACTCGCTGATCGACGGCATCAACCGCGGCACGGACGTCCTCATCGGCGGCAAGGTCGCCGCGGTGTGCGGTTACGGCGACGTCGGCAAGGGCTGCGCCGAATCGCTGCGCGGCCAGGGCGCCCGGGTCATCATCACCGAGATCGACCCGATCTGCGCGCTGCAGGCGGCCATGGACGGTTACCAGGTCGCCACGCTGGATGACGTCGTGGGCACCGTGGACATCTTCGTCAGCGCCACCGGTAACCGCGACATCATCACCGCCGCTCACATGGCGGCCATGAAGCACCAGGCCATCGTGGGCAACATCGGCCACTTCGACAACGAGATCGACATGGCGGGCCTGGCCCGGACCCCCGGTATCCGCCGGGTCACCATCAAGCCGCAGGTCGACGAGTGGGTCTTCCCGGACGGTCACGCGGTCATCGTGCTGTCCGAGGGCCGCCTGCTGAACCTGGGCAACGCGACCGGGCACCCGAGCTTCGTGATGTCCAACAGCTTCACCAACCAGGTCATGGCGCAGCTGGAGCTGTTCACCCGGACCAGCGAGTACCCGATCGGCGTCTACACGCTGCCGAAGCACCTGGACGAGAAGGTGGCCCGGCTGCACCTGGACGCGCTGGGCGTCAAGCTGACCCGGCTGACCAAGGCCCAGTCCGACTACGTCGGCGTCCCGGTCGACGGCCCGTACAAGCCGGACACCTACCGGTACTAGCCGGCATGGCCAGCGCCAGGGCGAGCGCCAGAACCACCGCCGGGCCGCGCACGCCGCGGCCCGGCGGCCGGGCCGCGCGTCCGGTCCCGCCCGCCACGCTGGACGGGGACATTCCGGCCGGTACGCCCGGTGACATCTCCGATCCGTCGCTGGCCGACGCGGGCAGCGCGCGGATCGAGTGGGCCGAACGGGCCATGCCGGTGCTGCAACTGCTCCGCGAGCGGTTCGCCGCGCAGCGGCCGTTCGCCGGCCTGTCCGTCGCGGCCTGCCTGAACGTCACGGCCGAGACCGCCATCCTGGTCCGGGTGCTGCGCGCCGGCGGGGCCAGCGTCGCACTGGCCGCGTCCAACCCGCTGTCCACCCAGGACGAGGTGGCCGCCGCGCTGGCCCTGCGGCACGGGATCACCGTGTTCGCCCGGGCCGGCGTGGACCGGGATGCCTACTACGCGCACATCGCCCGGGCCCTGGACAGTGCCCCCGATCTCGTCATCGACGACGGCTGCGACCTGGTCAACACGCTGCACACGCAGCGGCCTGACCTGCTGCCCGGGGTCCGCGGCGGCTGCGAGTCGACGACCACCGGCGTGATCAGGCTGCGCCGGATGGCGGCCGAGGGCGCGCTGAAGTTCCCGGTCATCGCGGCCAACGACACCGCGACCCGGCGCCTGGTCGACAGCACCTTCGGCACCGGCCAGTCGGTCATCGACGGACTCCTGCGCGCGACCAACATGCTGCTGGCGGGCAAGACGGTGGTGGTGGCCGGGTTCGGCGCGTCCGGCCGCGGCGTGGCGGAGCGGGCCCGGGGCCTCGGCGCCGAGGTGGTCGTGACCGAGATCGACCCGGTCCGGGCGCTGGACGCGGTGCTGCGCGGGTTCCGGGTGCTGCCCATGGCCGAGGCGGCGGCCGCCGGGCACGTGTTCGTCACGGTAACCGGGTCGGCGGAGGTGATCGGCGCCGAGCACCTGGCCGTCATGCGGGACGGGGCCATCCTGGCCAACGCCGGCCACTTCGACGTGGAGATCGACGTCCGCGCGTTGGCCGACATGGCGGTCGCGGTCCACCGCGACCTGCGCCCGCACGTGGACTCCTTCGAGCTGGCCGATGGCCGTCGGCTGCTGCTGCTCGCCGAGGGCCGGGTGGTGAACCTGGTCGCCGCCGAGGGGCATCCCGCGCAGGCCATGGATCTGTCCTTCGGCGTGCAGGCGCTCGCCCTGGCCTGGCTGGCCGCCCAGGCCGGCACGCTCGCCGCCGACGTGCACGAGGTCCCGGCCCCGCTCGACGCCGAGGCCGCCCGGCTGGAGCTGGCCGCGATCGGCGTCCGGATCGACGCCCTCACCCCGGCCCAGTCGGCCTACCTGGACTCCTGGCGCATCGGCTCCTAGCCGCAACCCAGTAGCGGGGCGGCTTTACGCAGCTGCTGCGGGAAAGCCGCCTCCAACCGAGGGCCAGGGGAGCCGCCAGTCGATGGGGGCGCCGCCCTGCTTCTCCAGTAGGGCGTTCGCCCGGCTGAACGGTCGGGAGCCGAAGAAACCCCGGTCCGCCGAGTACGGGCTGGGGTGTGACGACTCGATCTTCGGTACGTCACCCAGCAGCGGCGCGAGACTTTGCGCGTCCTTGCCCCACAGGATGGCCACCAGCGGGCCGCCGCGGGCGGCGAGGGCCCGGACGGCCTGGTCGGTGACCTTCTCCCAGCCCTTGCCCCGGTGCGAGCCCGGCTTGCGCGGCTGCACGGTGAGCACCCTGTTGAGCAGCAGCACGCCCCGCTCCGACCAGGGCGTCAGGTCGCCGTTCGACGGCTCGGGCAGGCCCAGGTCGCCGGTGTACTCGGTGAAGATGTTGACCAGGCTGGGCGGCAGCCGTTTCACCGCCGGCGACACCGAGAAGCTCAGCCCGACCGGGTTCCCCGGTGTGGGGTAGGGGTCCTGCCCGACGATCAGCACCCGCACCTCACCGAACGGCTGCTTGAAGGCGCGCAGCACGTTCTCGCCCGCAGGCAGGTATTTCCGCCCGGCGGTGAGCTCGGCCCGGAGGAAGTCGCCCATCTCCTTTATCTGCCCGGCCACGGGTTCCAGGGCCTCGGCCCACCCGGCCTCCATCACGTTCTGCAGCGGTCGGTCGGCCGTCCGCTCGGCTACGGCTTCCGCCTCGGGTTCCGCCATGGCAAGGCACTCTACCCGCCGGGCTGGCTACCCGCCGGGCTGGCGCTAACCCGGTGCGCACAGGCCTTCCGCGCCGCGCCCGACACCCTGCCTATCGCCGCCTGATCCTCCGCCGGTGGTTCTGATCGTTTGTAACTCCGGCCTGACGGCCGGTGACTTTAGGCCGCACGGCTGGTCTGTACATGTGACGGCGTCGGCCGTCGCGTAGCCCAGATGGAGTGGCGATGACCGTCAGCGACGATTTCACCAGGCTCACCGGGCCGTACCGGGGCGAGCTGCCGGCCCATTGCTACCGGATGCGGATCGTCGCCTTCCTCGATGCGGAGCTGTTCCGTACGTTCCGGCTGCCGCCAGTGCTGGCGGACGGGGGAGGGGCTGGCTGTGCTGGGGCTGGCTGTGCTGGGGCTGACCGCCCTGCCTGCTGACCGCGGGATGCTGGTCCGCGCGGTCAGCTACGCCCTGTCCGCGGCCCGGCTGGCCACCCCGGACACGATGCCGCGGCCCACCCCGTGCGCCGGGTGGGACGTGCGGGCCCTGCTGCGCCACCTGACCGACTCCCTCGACGCGCTGGCCGAGGCCCTCGGCACCGGGATCGTCAGCGGCGGTGTGGCCAAGGCCGCCGTCCGCGACCAGGACCTCGTGCCGGGCCTGAGCGAGGGCGCCGGGACGCTGCTGTGCGCCTGCGCCGTGGCCGGTACCGGGGACCGCCGGGTGGCCGTCGGTGACCGGGAACTGACCGCCAGCCTGGTCACCATGACCGGGGCCATCGAGATCGCCGTGCACGGCTGGGACATCTCGGTCGCCTGCGCCGGCCGCGGCACCATCCCCGCCGGCCTGGCCCGCGACCTGCTGCCCATCGCGCCGCTGCTCGTCACACCCGCCACCCGGGCCGGACGCTTCGCCGATCCGGTCCCGGTACCCGCCCTGGCGGCCCCGGGCGACCGGCTGGTGGCGTTCCTGGGACGCCAGCCGGCGGCCGCGGCGAATCCGCCGGGCTCACCTGGTCTACCTCCATAGACCGCCGGACCGCGGCGCCGTGCGGGCGGCACATCAGCGGGCGGCCTGGCTGTACCTCTCCGCGACGGTGAAGGCCAGGTCCAGTGACTGGCTGCGGTTGAGTCGCGGATCGCAGGCGGTCTCGTACCGCTGGGGCAGGTCATGCTCGGCAATCTGGTGACTGCCGCCCACGCACTCCGTCACGTTGTCGCCGGTGAGCTCCATGTGTATTCCGCCCGGGTGGGTGCCGAGCGTCCGGTGGACCTCGAAGAACCCGTGAACCTCGGCCAGGATGTCGCTGAACCGCCGCGTCTTGTAGCCGCCGGGCGCCTCGAAGGTGTTGCCGTGCATCGGGTCACAGATCCAGGCGACCGGCGTCCCGGCTCCGCGGACCGCCTCGACCAGGGGCGGCAGGAGGTCACGGACCCGCGCGGCTCCCATCCGGGTGATGAAGGTGAGCCGCCCGCCCACGCCGTCCGGGTTGAGCGCCTCGGCGAGCGCGAGGACCTCCGCGGGCGTGGCGGAGGGGCCCAGCTTGACCCCGATGGGGTTGTCGATGCCGCGCGCGAATTCGATGTGCGCGTCACCGAGGGCCCGGGTCCGCTCACCGATCCACAGGAAGTGCGCCGAGGCGTCATACCGCAGCCCGGTGTGGAAATCCGTTCTGGTCAGCGCGTCCTCGTAGTCCAGGAGCAACGCCTCGTGGCTGGAGTACAGCTCTACGGAGCGCAGCTCCTGCGGGTCCGCGCCGCAGGCGTGCATGAAAGCGAGGGCCCGGTCGATCTCGCCCGCCAGCCGTTCGTAGTTCTGGCCCGACGGGCTGGTCCGGACGAAGTCCTGGTTCCAGGCGTGCGCCCGGCGCAGGTCCGCGAAACCGCCGGTTGTGTAGGCCCGGCACAGGTTGAGCGTGACCGCGGAGCTGTGGTAAGCGCGCAGCAGCCGGTCCGGGTCCGGCGTCCTGGCCTCCGGGGTGAAGTCGAAGCCGTTGACGGCGTCGCCGCGGTAGGCGGGCAGTTCGACGCCGTCGCGTGTCTCGGTCCGACTGGACCGCGGCTTGGCGAACTGGCCGGCCATCCGGGCAATCTTGACGACGGGCACGCTCGCCCCGTAGGTAAGGACGAGCGCCATCTGCAGCAGCGTCTGCAGCTTGGCGCGGACCGCGCCGGCGGTCGCGCCCTCGAACGTCTCCGCGCAGTCGCCGCCCTGCAGGATGAACGCCTCGCCCCGCGTCACCGCGGCCAGACGTTCCCGCAGCTGGTCGCATTCGTCGGCGAAGATCAGCGGCGGCAGCGCCGCCAGCTCGCCGGTGACCGCCTTCAGCCGCTGCCGGTCGGGCCAGTCGGGCTGCTGACGTGCCGTCAGCCCCCGCCAGGTGGCCGCCCCGGAGCCTTCCGTCACCGCGGTCATGGCCGGGCGGTCTGGGCCAGCGGGCCGAATTTGATCACAGTCTCACCGTACCGGCCTGGGCGTCACAGCCGCCCGGCGGCCTTCAGGGCCAGGTAGGCGTCGGCCAGGGCGGGCGGAAGACGCTCGGGCGGGGCGTCCACCACGACGGCCCCGCGCCGCTGCAGCTCCGCCGCGACCTGGGCACGTTCCGCCCGGGCCCGTTCCGCCGCAGCCGCCGTGTACACGAGCCCGGCCTCGCCGCGACCGGCGGCTAGTTCGTCGACCCGGGGATCGGCGACCGCGCCGACCAGCAGCTGGTGCCGGGAGGCGAGCAGTCGCTGCGCCGCCTGCCGCCCGATCCCCGGGACTCCGGTCAGCTGTGTATCACCATTGCCCATGACCCGGGCCTTGTCCCTGGGACTGAGACCCGGACGATGATGACGGCCAGGATGGGCGGGTGCAGCGGGTTCCCGGCGTGCGAGGTGAT
>JBEKCN010000176.1:0-6730 GCA_050014855.1 Streptosporangiaceae bacterium
TGGCTGATCAGCTGGCTGCCCGGGCAGGGCACCGGATTCCACGACCACGGTGGCTCGGCCGGGGCCTTCGGCGTCGTCTGGGGCACACTGGAAGAGCATCAGGCCGGCACGGCCGGGACGGCCGGGACGGCCGGGCGGCCATCGGTGACGGCCGCGTCTGTTACCGGGGGCCGGGTCCGCTCCTTCGGCCCGGCGTACATTCACGACGTGCGCAACACCTCCGAGGCCGTCGCGGTCAGCGTGCACGCCTACTCACCGCCGCTGACCGAGATGACGCGCTATGACCTCAGCGAGAACGGCCTCATCGTGCTGGACACGGAAGCCGCGGACCAGTGGTGACTGGGCCAGTAGTGACCGGCCCAGTCGTGACGGGACAGGATACGGCCGGCCCGGAGGCGACCGGTCCAGAGGGAGCGCGCCGTGGCCCGGACGGGACGGCGGAGGGCAGCGGGCCGCGCGTGACCGGCCGGCCGCCGGGGGCGCGCACGATCGATGAGGTCCTTGCGGCCGCGCGGGCCCGCCTGCGCCGGCTGACCCCGGAGGAGGCGTTTGCGGAGTTTTCCGGCGGCGCCGTTCTCGTCGATATCCGGCCGCAGGCCCAGCGGGCCCGCGAGGGCGGCATACCCGGGGCGGTGATCGTGGAGCGCAACGTGCTGGAGTGGCGTTTCGACCCGGCCAGCGAGGCCCGGCTGCCCTGGGTGCGCGGATACGACCAGCGGATCATCGTGTTCTGCTCCGAGGGCTACACCTCCAGCCTGGCCGCCGCTGCGCTGCAGGATCTCGGCCTGGCCGGCGCCACCGACATCGCCGGCGGCTTTCTCGCCTGGGCCGCGGACGGCCTGCCCGCTTGCCCGCCGGAGTCAGCGGGCCCCGCCGCGCGTGCCTGCTGATCGCGGTCACCAGCTACCGGCCCGTCGGCTCGCGGGCGGCCCAGGTCACCAGCCAGGACGCCACTAAATAACCCTGTTTGCGATCAAGGAACAAGCTGACCTGCGGCTTAGCGACCTTGATCATGGGAAAACGGGACTTATTCAGGGCGCTCCTGGCGGGCCGTCCGGCTCGCGGACGGCCCCGCGCGGGTGGCCTGCTACCGCTGGCTGTCCGAGCCATCCGGCTCGGACTGACGGGCGATGATCTCCGGCGGGATACGTGGTGCGGGATCGAGCTGCGACAGTCCGTTCCAGGCCAAATTGACGAGATGTGCCGCCACGTCCTCCAGTGGCGGCTTGCGTGCGTCCAGCCACCACTGGCCGGTGAAGGCGACCATACCGACCAGCATCTGGGCGTACATCGGGGCGAGCTTCGGGTCCTGGCCGCGTACGGTCAGGTAGTCGCCGACGATGTACTCGACCTGGCCGGCGATGTCGGACAGCAGCGTGCCGTACGTGCCGGTCCCCGATCCGGGCGGAGAGTCCCGGACCAGAATGCGGAACCCGTCCGCGTTGTCCTCGACGTACTTCAGCAGCCTCACCGCGGCGCCCTGGAACTTCGGGATCGTGTCCTTGCCGTCCAGCAGCGTCGTGGCCATGGTCAGCAGCCGCTCGACCTCGCGGTCTACGACGACCGCGTACAGGCCTTCCTTGCCGCCGAAGTGCTCGTACACCACGGGTTTGGACACACCTGCCTTGGCGGCTACCTCCTCGATCGAGGTTCCCTCGAAACCGCGTTCGGCGAACAGCTGCCGGCCGATATCGAGCAGCTGCTCCCGCCGTTCTTTCCCGGTCATCCTTCTGCGGCTGGATCTGAGGGGCGGATCGTCGTTCACCAAGCCATCATCGCGTTCAGGCCGCCGTCTCGTCACTAACCTGCGGCGGCCGTGATGCGATTGAAGCAGGCTTGCGGCGGGTCATCGAGCCGAGTTTCCTGGTCGCGGTGACGGGGCGCTTAGCCCCCAGCCGCTCCGCGTCCGGCCACCGGACGTCGTAGGCCCAGCCAAGCTTCTCCAGCGCCCAGATCACCCGGGCGCTGGAGTCCAGCTGCCCCTTGAGCACGCCGTGCCGCGCGCACGTCGGGTCCGCGTGGTGCAGGTTGTGCCATGACTCGCCGAACGAGGCGATGGCCAGCCAGGCCACGTTCCGGGACTTGTCCCGCACCTCGAACTCCTCGCTGCCGAAGGTGTGGCAGATCGAGTTGATCGACCAGGTGACGTGGTGCAGCAGCGCGATGCGGACCAGGCTGGCCCAGAAGAAAGCGGTGAGCGCCCCGTACCAGGACATCGACCACAGACCGCCGATGAGCGCGGGCGCCAGCAGCGACGCGAAGACGAGCACCGGGAACAGCTGGTGCACCCGGCGGAGCCGGGCGTCGGCGAGCAGGTCCGGGATGAACTTTTCCTGATTTGTCTTGTTCGGGTCGAACAGCCAGCCTACGTGGGCGAAGGCGAGGCCCTTGGACAGGGCCTTCAGGTCGTCGCCGTAACGCCACGGCGAGTGCGGGTCGCCCTCCTTGTCGCTGTACTTGTGGTGCCGGCGATGGTCGGCCACCCAGTTGAAGACCGGCCCCTCGATGGCCAGCGTCCCGGCGACCGCGAGAGCGACCCGCAGCCCGGTCTTGGCCTTGAACGAACTGTGCGTGAAGTACCGGTGGAAACCTACGGTGATACCGAGTCCGGAGATGGAGTAGAAGACAAGAGCGATGACCACGTCGTGCCAGCCGAGGAAACCCCAGGCCCAGGCGACCGGGATGGCCGCGACCAGTGCCAGCATCGGCACGACGACGAAGATGCCGACCATGGCCCGCTGTCCGCGGGTGGCCAGGTCCTCGTCCAGGTCGGGGCGCACGGTGCGGACCCGCGGCTCCGTAGCCGATGCAGGTTTCATCTCCGGGCCGGCGATCGTGGGTGGACACGTGGACGTCGGCCGGGCCTGGCCAGGGGCCATGGCCCGTTCGGCGGAAGTAGTCATCGTGCTCCTCGCTGGGGGTCGGGTCCGGGAAGACGCGAAGGCGTGGGGTCTCTTGACGCTTACGTAACCGTAACCTACGAGACCGTAAGTTAGGCAAGGGCATGAGCGGAACTATTTGAGTTTGTTTCGATTTGGTCGCCTGTCGGCTACGATCCGGCCTCGGCACGGCCAGCGTAATTCAGCTGTGAAATAGGCGTACCGCCGCTGGCCGGCGGCCATCTGACGCGTCCCCGCCCAGCCGGGCCCCGGTCATGCCTGACCGGGCCATCTGCAGGTAACCCATAACCCGCAGGCGGGCCGGCGCGGGTACTGCCCGAAGTGGGGCTGGCCGCAGGTAGCGCCAGAGGCGGGGCAGTCGCATGCGCATGCCAGCGGCGTGACAGGCCGATCGGGCTCATCTCAGCGGGCGGCAACTTGCCGATCGGCCCAGCACTGTGCGCCGCGGTAACGGGCGGCCCCTACCAATCGGCTCAGCGGTGCGTGCCCCGGTAAAGTGTTGCCGGGGCCGATCCCGGATCGTCTAGCCTGGCAGGACGGCGGACTTTGGATCCGTCAACGAAGGTTCGAATCCTTCTCCGGGAGCTGCGGAAATGTCTTCGAACAGGCTATCCGGATGGGGATGTGGCTGAGGTGATGCCGGTGACCCATCCCTCGATCCTGCGGTACAGGTCACCACTCTTGAGAACGTCGATGCGCAGGCATCCGTAGTACTCCGCGCCCACCTCCTTGCGCACGGTCTTCGGATTGTGCCGCTTCAGGGTCGGGGTGCGGAATTGATCCGGACTCGCGCCCGTCGTGCGCAGCCAGAATCGCTGGGCGGCTTCGATGTCCGCATTCTCGTGAATGTGAACCCGGAAGACGAACTGGCTGGGCGCGTACCCGGCGGCGGCGGCAAACCGCAGGAAGAGAAGAACAGGTGCTGGATCACTGTTGACGAAGACCACGCACTCGTGGCGCCGGTACGGCTTGCTCTTGGTGCCCTCACACCAGTAGGCGATCGCGCCGATGAGCAGGACTTCCCGGTCGGTGAGCTGGCCGATCTCCGCCGCTGCGGCATTGCGGGTCGCCGCACGGGCGGCGGCACGGGCGGGGCGCTCAATCGCCCAGTATTTCCGGGTCCCCTGCACCGAGGGCTCCCGCCGGGCGGCCCAGTGCCTTTGATATCGTTAGTTGAGGTTAAGCAAGTTATATCCCGCATCTCGATCTGTTGGGGGCTCGTTCATCTATGGCGGCGAAATCCGGCGTAGCCAACACGGGTCCGGCGGCGCACGCCAAGCGCGGCGGCCGGCAGCCTGGTCCGCACTACAAGTGGATCGCGCTGTCGAACACCACGCTCGGCGTGCTGATGGCCACGATCAACCAGTCAATCGTGCTGATCGCGCTGCCGGACATCTTCCGTGGCATCGGGGTCAACCCGCTCGCCGCAGGAAACACCAGCTACCTGCTGTGGATGTTCATGGGTTTCCTGGTGGTAACCGCCGTGCTGGTGGTGTCCTTCGGCCGGCTGGGCGACATGTTCGGCCGTGTCCGCATGTACAACATCGGCTTTGCCGTATTCACGGTGGCGTCCATCTTCCTCGCCGTGACCTGGATGAAAGGCACCGACGCGGCGCTGTGGCTAATCATCTGGCGGATCGTGCAGGGCATTGGCGGCGCTTTCTTGTTCGCCAATTCGACCGCGATCCTGACCGATGCGTTTCCCGCTAACCAGCGCGGTACCGCCCTGGGCATGAATGCGATCGCCGCGATCTCCGGTTCCTTCCTCGGCCTGCTGCTCGGCGGCGTGCTGGCCCCCATCAACTGGCACTTCGTCTTCCTCGTCTCGGTCCCGTTCGGGCTCTTCGGCACCTTCTGGGCCTACTTCATGCTGCACGACCTGAGCGAGCGGCACCACGCCCGGATGGACTGGTGGGGCAACGTCCTGTTCGCGGTCGGACTGGTCGCGATCCTGGTCGGCATCACCTACGGCCTGGAGCCGTACGGCAGCCACGCGATGGGCTGGACGAGCCCGTTCGTGCTGTCGATGATCTTCGGCGGGCTGGCCGTGCTCATCGTCTTCGGGTTCGTCGAGACCAGGGTCGCGGAGCCGATGTTCCGGCTGTCGCTGTTCCGGATTCGGGCGTTCGCGGCCGGCAACCTTGCCAACCTGATGGTCGCGCTCGGCCGGGGCGGGATGCAGTTCACCCTCATCATCTGGCTGCAGGGCATCTGGCTGCCGCTGCACGGCTACAGCTTCTCGCAGACCCCGCTGTGGGCCGGCATCTACCTGATCCCGCTGACCATCGGGTTCCTGGTGTCGGCGCCGCTGTCCGGCTTCCTGTCTGACCGGTTCGGGGCCCGGGCGTTCACCGTGGGGGGCGCGCTGCTCACCGCGGCCAGCTTCGTGCTGCTGATGCTCATGCCGGTGAACTTCAGCTACGCACTGTTCGCGCTGATCCTCGTGCTCAACGGGTTCGGCTCCGGCTTGTTCGCCTCGCCGAACCGGGCCGAGATCATGAACTCTGTCCCGGCCAACCAGCGTGGTGCGGCTGGCGGCACCATCGCGACGTTCCAGAATGCCGCCTTCGTGCTGTCGATCGGCATCTTCTTCTCGCTGATCGTGGCCGGACTGTCGACCACGCTGCCATCAGCCCTGTCCGGTGGCCTCGTCTCCCAGGGCATTCCCGCCAGTGCCGCGCACACGATCGGGCACCTGCCACCCATCGGCGTGCTGTTCGCGGCCTTCCTCGGCTACAACCCGATGAAGCAGCTGCTCGGCCCCCTGCTCAGTCATCTGCCGGCGTCGCACGCCGCGTACCTGACCGGCCGGCAATTCTTCCCGAACGTCATCACCCACCCATTCCACAGCGGAATTGGGATCGCTTTCTGGTTCGCGATCGCCGCCAACGTGATCGCGGCCATCGCGTCGCTGCTGACCGGCCCGATCCGGCGGCATGCCGCCGCGGAGCCGATTGGAGAGGAACTCGCGGGTATCGCGGGTGAAGGCTCGTGGGAACCCAGCGAGCTGGTGCTGCCCGCCGCTGACGAGGCGGACTCCCCCCGGGCCGCAGCCGGAGGCGGCGCAGCTGACTCTTCCGCTGGCCCGTGAGGCGCACGGCTTCGTACGGGCGCCGGGAGGCGAGCCGGTGCCTGGCATCCTGGTCATTGCGGCCAACGCGGCGGGGGAGATCGCCGCGAGCGCGATCACCGACGCGGACGGCTCGTACCGGCTGACGGGCCTCGGTGAGGGGGAGCATGTCCTCGTCGCGGGCGGGCGTGAGCCGGTCCGCACCCGGGTGGACGCAACCAGCGGCGAGACGGTCTCCGTCACGGTCCGGGTCGGGGCCAGCCCGGCGCCGGCCACTCAGTCCCCAGCCGCGCCCGCCCCGGATGATGCCCAGCCCTGGCGGGGATCCGGCGCTGAGGGCGGCCCGGCGGAAGCGCCTGGTACCGGACCGGCGGACGGCCAGGCCGGCTCGGCTGGTACACGCTTGTGACCAGCGGTTACCAGCCCGGTGTGACCGTGCTGCCCGCGGGCGGCGGCAGCCCGCGTCAGGCCGACATCATGCTCACCCGGCCGGATTAGCCCGCCCCGGGCTGGCCAAACCAGATCGGGCTGACTGCTGCGGCGAACCGGCGGGCGATGGCGACCTGGCGGTATCCTCCCAGTGAGGGGCAGTAAACAGATACGTCACGGCCCCGCATGTAGGCAGCGATCTGAGCATGTAGGCAGCGATCTGAGGAGCCCTACGCTGTGAGCCCCAGCCGCCCAGCCGCCGTCGTCATCCTCGCCGCGGGTGAGGGTACGCGCATGAAGTCCGCGGTCCCCAAGGTGCTGCATCCGCTGT
>JBEKCN010000177.1:0-10355 GCA_050014855.1 Streptosporangiaceae bacterium
CCAGTGAGGCTCCGCCTCTGACCAGCGAGTTTGCCGGTTCGGTGGGCGAATCGGGCCGCCCTGGTTGATCCTCACACCGTAGGCATGGCTGGGGTAGGTGGTTACGGTGACGGGTCCGGCGGGTTCTCGCGTAGTGACGGTGAACGAACTGCTGGACGGGCAGGTCGTGCTGGACATCGAGTGCCTGGACCGGATCTATCTATCGGGGTTCGTCAATAGCCTGCAGACCCCGGGCGGGGTGATCTACTTCCTGCACGATCACCGGGGCATGCCGATCGCCTCGCCCGCGGTTTTCGCCCAGATCGGCGACCAGTTCCGGCGGGCGGTGGGCTCCTACGCTCAGGCGAATCACATCCCGGTGGTCCGGTTCAAAAGTGACCAGCGTAAGGCCGAGGTGATGCAGCCGTACCTGCAGCAGGCCGCATTGAGGTGCCGGTCCCAGGTAGCCGCGATCGGGGTCGCCCAGGAACCGCAGATCGTGTGGACGGCCCGCAAGCGTGACACTGACCCCGGTAAGCCGCCTCAGTTCTCTTTCACCAAGGAGAACCGCCGGGTCACGGCCTACTACTTCTACCTGTGGGATGCGGAGTTCGGGCCGGCGTTCATCAAGATCTGCGCCTATTTCCCCTACCCGGTCAAGGTCTGGGTCAACGGGCACGAATGGGCCAAGCGCCAGGCGGTCAAGGCCGGCATCGCCTTCACCGAGCTGTCCAACGGCTTCGCCGCCACCAGCGACCCCGACGGCCTGCAGGCCATCTGCGACCGGCTGCAGCCCGGCACCATCAGCGTGTTCTTCGCCCGGTGGATGGCGCGGCTGCCGGTCCCGCTCACCGCTACTGACCAGGCAGCCGGGTTCTGGTGGGAGCTGACCATGCGCCAGGTCGAGGTCTCCCGCACCCTGGTGTTCGCCGCCCCCCGGCACACCCGGGCGTTCTTCGAGGCCCTGGTCGCCGACAACCTCGACATCGGCCGCCCCGAACGCACCGAGATCGTCTTCAAGCGCAGTCCCCGCGGCGCCAAAGCCGGCGGGGTGTTCAAGACCGCCATCGACCGGCACGCCACCGCCGTCACCCTGAACATCTTCTATAAGCACTCGCGGATCAAGCAGTACATGAAAGACGGCCGGGCACTGCGGATCGAAACCGTTGTCAACGACGCCTATGACTTCGGCTGCGGCCGGCTGCTCCACAACCTCGATGAGCTACAGGCCAGAGCCCGTGACTGCAACCGCCGGCTGCTGCATGCTGAACGTGCCGGCCAGGGCTGCGTCCTCGCGAGTCCAGTCTTTGAGCGGATCGCGCACCCCACCGTGGACGCGGCGGGGCGGAGGGCTTCAGCCATGCGTTTCGGCGACTCTCGGGTCCAGGCCCTGGCCGGCGCCTTGTGCGCCAGCCTGTGCGCGGTCACCGGCATCACTAACAGGAGCCTGCGCGCCCTGATGACCGGCCTGACCAGTACCCCTTATTCGATGGCCCAGGCGTCCTACGACCTGGCCCGGCTGCGCCGCAACGGCCTGATCACCCGCCGCCCGCATGCCAACACCTACGACCTCACACCCGACGGCCTCGCCTTCGCGATCTTCTACACCAAGGTCCACGACCGCGTCCTGACCCCGCTGTTCACCGTCGGCCAGCCCCAGGCCCCACCCCAGCTCCGCGCCGCCCTGCGCACCATCAACCAGCAAATCGACCAGCGCATCTCCGCCGCAAGGCTGCCGGCGGCAGCCTGACAAACTCAGCTCAACTGTCGAAGTCACCGATCCAAAGGATCGCTAGCTGGTCACGGACCGCAAGGACGAACTCCAGGTTGGCGATCACCTGGTCCGCCCGCCCGGTATCCGCGGCAGCAAGCCCGGCCTCGGTCGGGCCTGCGCCGGACAGTAGCTCCGCGAGGGCCAGGCCCGGAAGTACTGTGGCAGGCCGAGGTCCATGGTCGCGGCCTGGTCCAGCTTGGTTATCGCCGCGGCCACATCATAACCGGCGCGGACCTGGATTAAGCCGGCTACAGCTTGCGCCGTGATATCGCCGGGGTTCCGCTCGGACAGGTCCTGGAAGTAGCGGTTTCCCTCCGCGTCGGCGCGTGCCGCCACCAGCGCGGTGGCCAGGGTCACTACCGTGTTCCGGTCTGCTCCCGGCCAGCTAGCCGCCTCCTTCAGCGATCCGAGCAAGCGATTGCGGGAAATGGGTCGAGTCACGGGTTTTCCTTTTCTGGAGACGTTGAACCTCAGGCGGTGATCCGCCTCATGGATGACCAGCAGTAGCTGGTTCGTCTGGGAAAGAAAGCGACGAGAACGGAACAGACGCGTCGAGCCCGCTTATCTCACTGGTTCAGGCCTTTGCCGACTGCGCCGAGAGCCACAGTGTGCCGGGGTTGACGCGGTCCGGGTAAATTGCCAGCATCTGCCGATACAGTTCTTCTGCCGCGGAGGTTTCCTTGTCGAGCCGGTCGAAGTCGCGGATGTATTGGCGGGTTTCGTCGATGGTGCGCGGGTTGTCGTCCTTCCCGTAGCGCTTGTGTCCGGCGACGACCGCACGCGGACCGAGTCCCTCGATGATGTCGAGCGCCGCGAGCCAGTCCTGGCGTCCTTGAGAGTCTGATTCCGCCAGGTACTGGTGCACGTCGTTGTATACCGCGTCACCGGCGACGACCAGCCCGATGTCCGGCACGTGCAGGACCGTGGTGTCGTCGGTGTCGGTGTGCCCGACGTTCACGGGAACGAGCGGGTGGCCTTCGAGCTCGAAGAACGCACCATCCAGCGGATCGGCGACGGGGTTGTCCTCCGGGATCTGGCCGGGGAATCTGGGTAGCCAGAATGTCTGGAGTGCCTCGGGCGTGGACCACTTGCGCATGCCCTCGATGACCGCTGGCGTCGCGACGGCCCGCACGTTGGGGAAGCGCTCGCGGACCGCTCCGAGCCCGAACCAGTGGTCACCGTGCCCGTGGGTGATGTACACCGTGGTGAGGTTCTTTCCAGTGGTCGACACCCAGTCAGCCACCGCCATGCCCTGCTCGACCGTCATGAGTGGGTCGACCAGGACGGCGTCATGCCGGCCGGAGATAAGGGTGGCTGAGATAGGGCTCCAGATTGAGCGGCTCTGGCCAGGCGGGAGATCCTTGGTTGCCGTCGCGATGATCGGCGTCACGTAGACCTGGTAAGTCAATATTGTCTCGTTTGTCATTATGTGCTCCTTACCGATGGCCACTGAGATGATTTTTTTGCCGCTTGCCTCTGGATCGGCATGTGTCCTGCCGTGAGCGAGTGCGCCGGTCGGTGCTCCTTTCGCGGTCAGGTCTTACCGCAATCCTGCGAAGCGGAGACCCATGCGCGGTATACGCAACGCCACTGCACTTTGCGGGTCCCCGTTTGGGGTGACGGGAATCGGATGGCGGGCGGTGCCCTCGTGCATACCGGCTTCTCGCTCCCGTGCCCTGCCCGGCGTCGATAGTGGGACTCACTGCACACACGCCCGCTGCGTTGACCGGTCCAACTGACCGCGGGCCGGGCAGGCCCGAGCGTTCACGCTGTCAGGAGGCGCCGTTGGCTGGCTTGCGCTTCTGCATAAGCAGTGGCTGGGCGACCTCGCCGATCGGGCCGTCCGGGTCGAACAGGCCGGCGTGGGCGAGTCCGACGCCGTCGTCAGCCAGGTAGGTGCGGCATGCCAGGTGCACCCATTCCCCCGCCGGCGGGCGCAGCAGGGTCGCGGTCGTGGTGGGCGGAATCGAGAACCACTGGTCAAGCGGCAACGACAGGGACAGGCCATTCGCCGAGTCGGCCAGGATCAGCGCCCGATCCTGTCCGGTCAGCGCCACGCCATCAACCAGCGGCAGGCGGACCCGCGCCCACACATCCGCCGCACCCAGGCTGTCGAAGCCTCCGTGAGTGAACCGCCACTCGACCGAACGTCCGTAACCCCAGTCATCCAGGCCCGGATAAAAGGGCTGGGTTGCCGGCCTCGGCGGCACCGTTGGCGGCACGGTCTCCTCGTCGCCTGTTATCGGGGGGCGGTCGCCGGTAGCGATGTGCCACGCTCTCGCCGTGACAACAACCCGCCCGTCGACAATCATGCGGGCCTCGGTCAGGTGTACCCGTCGGCCGGGCTTGATCACGGAGACCTCGACAACGGCCTCGCGGAGCGGGATGGGGCCCAGCATGTCGACCGAGATGCGGCCGATCCGAAGCGGCCCCTCGACAGTCTGGTCGATCACATGGGCAAGAAGGGCAGCCGGTGGTCCGCCGTGCTGAGCCGTACGGTCCCACGGGCTCTCAGTCGCCCGGGTCGGCTCGTATCGCCGGTTCCCGCGGGGCAGATAATAGGCCTCGGGTTCTTCTGACCCGCCACCGGCGGTGTCTCCCGTGTGCGAGTCCATTCAGGAGCCTGACCTTTCATTCGGAAAACGGCATGGATTCGCCAGGGTGGCCTCGGGCCGCCCGCCGCAGATTCGTGCCGCGCTCATCTGAGGAGTCCGGTGGGTGGCTGATGATCGAGGTAGCTTGCGAGGGCGTCGCCGAGTCGCCGGCTCGCGGCTGCGAAGTAGTCGCTGGTGAGGGCGGCGGTGTGGGCGGTCGCCACGATGCGCGGGTGGGCGGCCAGTGGTCCGTCGGCAGGGTAGGGCTCGGTGGGGAACACGTCGAGGCCGATGCCGGCGAGGTGCCCGTTATTCAGGTGCGCGATGGCGGCGTCGGCGTCGAGGAGGGCGCCGCGGGCGATGTTGACGAGCCAGCCGCCGGGGCGCATGGCTTGGAGCACGGTGTCGCCAACAAGGGGCGGCTGGCCGGTCTGCTGACTGGCCGAGATGATGACCGAGTCGACGTCGGCGACGCACTCGAGGAGACGGTCGGCTGAGTAGACGGCGGTGAAGGGCGGCACCGGGCCGTCCGGGGGACGGCGGCGCACGCCGGTGACGGTCACGCCGAAGGCAGCGAGCCGGAGGGCGATCTGGGTGCCGACGGCCCCGGCGCCGACGATGCAGGCCGCCGTGCCGGTGAGTGAGCGGCCGGCGGGCTCTCCCCATCCGCCAGGCTCAAAGCCCCTCGGGGCTTCCGGGAGGCGACGGGCCAGCGCGAGGAGCAGGGCCACGGCGTGCTCGGCGACGGGCACCGCGTTGAGGCCAGGCATGTTGGCCACCCACACCCCTGCGCCGGCGGCCGCGTCAAGGTCGATGTTGTCGACCCCGACTCCGAACTGCTGGATGAGCCCGAAGCCCCCCGCCCGGATAGCCCGGCCGGGCAACGGCGACCACATCGGGACGACCACGTCAACGGGCGGCCCGCCATCGACCAGCCGCGCTTCGAGCCGGCCCTGCCCGACGACCTCGATCACGGCGCGATCAGCAACGCGGGAAGGCCAGTGCAGCGGCATCTCCGACCAGGCGTGATTCTCGGAGAACCGCTCCTTGCCGACAAGCACCAGGAGAGGCCCCTCGTGGGGCCGGTATCGAGCGGCCGTCACGCCTGCAGCGCGATCCGTGGCCGAAAAGACGCCGTCACCGACAGTGCCGATTCCCGAACCGCCCTCCACATTCCCGTGCCACTCGGCGCTGCTACTACGTCAGGGCGTCCCGCAAAGTCTTTTCGGCTGATCATGAGGGGTTCTTGAGGCCGAGGATTGCGAGGAGCAGGGCGGTGTCGTGCCTGATCTTGCGGATGACGGGGGCGATCCTGGTGTGGCCTGCCTGGCGGATGAGCCCGATCGCGAGATTACGTAGCGTGGCCATTATGCGAGGGCGGGAACCGGTCCGGACCCGTGAGGAATCCTCACGGAATGTGACATCACGGACCCAATGGACCTTGTTCTCGATAGTCCACTGGCCGCGGACGTAGCCGGCCAGGTGCGCAGGCGCGGCCTCGCGGGCGTCCAGGCTGGTGATGATGAACACCGCGACAGCGGACTTCACCTGCTTCTTCACCCACCGCTTGCCTTTCTTGACCCGTACCGTGCGGGTCACGTACCGCTCGACCAGCGCGACCTGCCTGACCTGCGGGAACCGGGCCTTTACGCAGTCCGGGGCGTCCATCACCTGGATGGTGCGGCGCTCGCGGCGCCCGTGGCCTTTCTCCTCGGTGGCATGCTGCACCGGGACCCGCGCCCAGTCCAGCGCGTCCAGCTCCTCCCACAGCCGGGGCGTGTTCTGCTTCACGGTGAACACGAAGTGCGCGCCGAGCTTGCTGATGAGCCTGGCGTGGGCCCGGACGGTGTGCCCGGCGTCGGCGGTGATGACGTACCCGGCCAGCGGGAAGTACTCGTTCAGTTCCCGCAGCAGCGGCGCGAACTCCGGGACCTCGTTCGT
This sequence comes from Streptosporangiaceae bacterium, assembly GCA_050014855.1. Lineage (GTDB taxonomy): Bacteria > Actinomycetota > Actinomycetes > Streptosporangiales > Streptosporangiaceae > Bog-532. Next base: position 6,289 of record JBEKCN010000177.1, read on the forward strand.
CTTCGGGCCGATCAGCCGTTCGGCGAGCACCAGGCCGCTGCCGTGGGTGACGGCGGCCAGCAGGTACGGGATGAGGCCGTCTTCCCCGGCCGCGCCGCGGACCGCCTTGCCGTCCACCGCGATCGCGGGCAGCCACCCCGGCCCTGCCAGGGGAAACGTGACCGGGCCGGGGTGCGTGCGGCGGGCCAGGTACGCCCCGGCATGATGCGCGACACCCTGCGCGCCCAGCGCAGTGAAGATCCGCACCACGGTCTCCGGGTGCGGCGCCACCCGCGCGCCCAGCGCGTTCCGCCTCGCCCCGGCCGCTGTCAGGACCTCCTGCGGGGCGGCGTGCACCCACGCGGTCACGTCCTCGATCGCGGTGTGCCCGCACAGCACCGCCGCCGTGCACAGCGCCAGCACGCAGGGAAGGGAATGCCGGATCCCGCGCGGGTCCCGCGGGTCCGGGACCGCGGCGAAGCATTCCAGCAGGTTCCCGCCGGACGCTGCGGCCAGCGCGGCGGCGCGGGAGGCCAGCTCGCCCAGGCCTCCGGCGGCGGCTGCGGGCACGGGCATGCGAAACTGAACGGGCAACGGGGACTCCCGGCAGGGACGGTGACATCAGCAATCCCTGTCCTAGCCGGGTCCCCGCTGCCCGCGCGCAGCGACACGCGCAACAGCAGCAGCGTGAGGCAACCGGGACAAACCCTCCGCACCGGCCGTCACATTCCGTGCCCGCCTGCGGCAGTGGCCAGCCCTCGCGCCCGCCCCTGAACGCTACGGAAGGTAACCAGAACCGGTCGCAGCAGCCAGCCGGGAACCAGCCGCCGGGCACGTACCCCGAGCCCCTCGTTACCGGTCAGGCAACCACTGACATGGGGAAACTACTTTGCGGGACGCCCTGGCTACTACGTACCGTCATCCTTCCGCCTCCTATGCCGTCGGTCAGAACCTTGGCCATCAGTCGCCACGGTTGCGTACGGCGCGGGCTCCGCTACGGGCAGCCCTTTAACTCGACTGTGCCCGGGACGCTGGCTGCGGGGTATCCGCATCGTCACTGCACCTTCCGGGGAGGTTGCATGGCTAGACGGCGCTTTCCAGCAGGACCCGCCGACCGCTGCTCGTGGATGGCAGCTACCTGCGCCGGGCGGATTCCAGCGCCTGGGACCGCGCCGCGAATGCCAACAGACGGCGCTCAGGCGAAGGCGACTGCCACAGTGGCGGGACCGTGGCGTACGTCTCTGCCTGCTCGTCGGCTGAGGCGGCGAGCAGCGAGAACCCGCTGACATGGGCCAGCTTCCACACCAGTAGCAACCCGACAGCTGGCCATTAGTGCACCACTGGAATAGTCCTGGCAGAGCGCACGGCCCGGGCCAATCCGGTCCACCAGACGCCAGCGGCCGATCAGCCAGCTCGCTAAGTCCTGACGAATTTAGTTTTGATGGTCATTGGCAGAAGTGCAGTAACGCTCCTGATACCCGGCTGCCAGTTTCCTGCCGCACAGTCGGAACACGGGACTTTCTTTAACGCCTTTCCAATGCGACCGAACGGACGCTGGGTATCCCCCGGAAAAGGAGATCACAGTGAACATCGCCCGAACCGCCCGGCGGGCAAGGCTGCGCCTCATAATCTCAGGCCTGGTCATGGCCATCGCCGCCCTGATCATCCCGCTCAGCCAGACCGCCTCCGCTCATGCAACGACTCGCGCTGCCGCCAGCGCCGGGCCCAAGCCCACCATCGTGCTTGAGCACGGGGCCTGGGCGGACACCAGCAGTTGGAACGGCGTCATCAAGCGGCTGCAAGCCGACGGCTACACCGTCTATGCGCCGCCGGACCCACTGCAGGGACTTACCTATGACTCCGCGTTCCTGGCCGATTTCCTGCACAGCATCTCCGGCCCGATCGTGCTGGTCGGCCACTCCTACGGCGGGGCCGTCATCACCAACGCCGCGACCGGCGACCCGCAGGTCAAAGCCCTCGTTTACGTAGACGCCTTCGCGCCCGCGCAGGGCCAGACCCTCAGACCCTCAGCCAGCTGCTAGCCTCCGTGCCCGGTTCGTGCGCCGTGGCCGCCAACCTGAATGTGGTCCCTTTCCCCGGTGCTCCCGCCGGCGTCGGGGACGCCTATATCACCCAGAGCGCGTTCCCCTCGTGCATGGCCGATGGCCTGCCCGCCAAGGAGGCGCATGTGCTCGCCGTGACCCAGCTGCCCATTGCCACGAGCGCCCTCACCGACCCGTCCGGCGTGCCTGCCTGGCAGACCATCCCGTCGTGGGCCGTGGTCGGCACCGCGGACCACGCCATCCCGCCGACGCTGCAGCTGGCCATGGCCGAGAACGCGCACGCCCACATCACCGAAGTGAACGCCCCGCACTTGTCCATGATCTCCGACCCCGGTGTCGTGACCAGCGTCATTCTGCAGGCCATCCAAGCCACCACCTGACCGTGCTCGGCGGCCAGCGACCCGGACCCGAGAAGCAAACACGGCATGATCACTTTGATCCCTGCGACCGATTCCACCCAGTTCCTGGCCGTCGACACCGCCGGCGCACACGCGTACCCGCCGTTCTGGTCGGCGATTTGGAGGTCGTGCCGGTCAGGTGGCGCCCCGTACCGCCTTTGAAGATGACGGTCGTGACCAGGCCGGGGTTTGGTGATCCTGGGCAGTCGCGGTGTTCGTCCGGCTGACGGGCTTGGCGCGGTGGCTCAGGGGGGTGCGGTTGCGGGTATGTCAGTCGCGTGGCGGAGGAGGCGCAGGACTTCGGTGTCCAGCCGCTGGGCGACCTGGGAGGCGGCGGCATCGGCGTAGGGCGCGATCGCGCTGGCGACGGTGTCGTAGGCCACCCGGGTTCCGCCGTCCGGCAGTTCCTGGATGAGGATGGTGACCGGCGCGTAGGAGCCGGCCGCGGGCAGGTGGCGGGTCATCTGCCCCATGGTGACCGGGTTGCCGGCGATCAGGCGGACCAGGCGGCGTCCCGCCTGGTCCGCCTGCGGGTCCAGGGCCAGCACGTCGTCGTCGTCAAGGTGCCAGAACCGGAACAGGCCGGCGCTGCCCTGCGCTTGCCGGACCAGCGCGGTGAACTCCTCATACGAGGTACTAGCCGCCAGCTTGGCGAACAGCGCCCCGATGTCCGGCTGGCTGATACCGGCGTAGATGCCGTCCAGGACTACCTGAAACGGCCGTTCGCTGGTGAGCACGTGGTGGCGCACGGGTATGTCGAGGACTTGTTCGGATGCCACCGGTTTCTCCCTTTGTGAGGCCGCTGTTTCTGAGCCCTGCTCGCCCGGCCGGGGAGCAAGGGGCTCAGAAAGCGCGCGGGCTCAAACGCCTGCTGCGGCGGCGCGGATGACGTCGAGGACGTAGTCGGGGTGGGACAGCATGGGGACGTGGCTGCTGTCGATGTCGTAGGTGGTGGCACCCATCCGCTTGGCCGCGGCCCGCTCCAGCTCGGGGTGGACGGCCTGGTCGTTGTTGGCCACGATGTACCAGGACGGCTTGGTCTTCCAAGCCACGCCCGGGGCGTTGTGGGAGAACAAGGTCGCCGCCGGGGGGTTGGCCGTCGCCCAGACCACTTTCTGCTCTTCCTCCGGAAGGTCTCCGCAGAAACACCCGATGCCCGACGGCTTCAGCCACACGCGCCCGTCGGCGACCTCGATCTGGCCGAAGGCCGGCGTGACGGGGAACTTGGCCTGCTCGCCCTCGGAGGTTTCGGTCTCGTCCGGGCCCAGCGCCGCGATGTACACCAGCCCGGCCACGCGATCATCGGTGCCCGCGGCGGTGATGACCGCTCCGCCGTAGGAGTGGCCGACCAGGACGATCGGGCTGTGGACCCGCCCGAAGTAGCGGACCGTCGCGGCGACATCTTCGACGTTGGAGTTGAGGCCGTACTGGGCGGAGATCACCTCGTAGCCCTCGGCCTGAAGCGGCGTGATCAGCTTGTTGAAGCATGAGCCGTCAGCCCAGATCCCGTGGGCGAACACGATGCTCGGCTTGGTTGGCGTGGACATGGCTTCCTCCTGAACGGTGTTGGCGACGGCTCCATTCGGGGGAGCCGCACAGACACCAGCCTGACCGGACGGGTAACAGC